>JACRDJ010000144.1 GCA_016218635.1 Candidatus Iainarchaeum sp. | reverse complement strand
TCAGGCACTTGAAAGAGAACTTGTTCAGGAAATGGCCTCGTTCAGATGGCCAACAACAAATCATGCATTTTATACTTCCACGATTGTAACCGCAAAAGCAGCCGCCAGAAAAGACGGCCATGCCGTTCTCACCGCAAATCCGGATGGACCCGAACTTGAAATTCACATCAACCGGCAGGACGAAAAAAAACCGTGGATCCTGGCAGAATTCAGATGGAAATCCGGAAAAAACCCATCCCAGCGGTTTGCAACCCAGATAACCCCCCGGCAACTCCAAAAAATGGAGGAGCTCGGACGGGTAATGGAAAAACTTTTTCAAGGACTCAAATAATCATTCAGAAAAGAAGTACAATACCCAACGCTTCAGCCCGCAAGGTTTTAATTCCTTCCATCCCTCAATTAGTCCCATGAAATACGCCGTCAAAGACATCAATCTGGCCCCGCAGGGGCGCAACAACATTGCATTGGCCGAAGCCGATATGCAGGCATTAATGGAAGTACGCAAAGAATTCGAAAAAACCAGGCCATTCAAAGGAGAACGGATCGGAATGGCCCTGCACGTTACCAAGGAAACCGCCGTACTCGTGCGCACATTCATTGCCGGCGGCGCCGAAGTCGCCATCACCGGATGCAATCCCATCTCCACCCAAGACGACGTAGCCGCCGCCCTGGCCGCCGAAGGCGTGAGCGTGTACGCCCACAAAGGCGAAACCCAGAAAGAATACTACGAATTCCTCAACAAAATCCTCGACTTCAAGCCCACCATCACCATTGACGACGGATGCGACCTCGTCACCGAACTCCACACCAAACGAAAAGAATTGCTCGGCACCGTCAAACTCGGAATGGAGGAAACCACGACCGGCATCATCCGCCTGCACGCCATGCAGAAAGAAGGCGTGCTCCAATGCCCCGTGATTGCCGTCAACGACAACCTCACCAAGCACTTAATGGACAATTACTACGGAACCGGGCAAAGCACGCTGGACGGCATTCTGCGCGCCACCAACACCATGCTGGCCGGAAAAACCATCGTAGTCGCCGGATACGGTTCCTGCGGAAAAGGAGTGGCCCTGCGCGCCAAAGGAATGGGCGCCAAGGTCATCGTCACCGAAGTGAATCCGTTTAGAGCGCTTCAGGCCCACATGGACGGCTGCCAGGTCATGAAAATGGACCAGGCTGCTTCCCTTGGAGACCTCTTCATCACCGTCACCGGAGACATTCACGTCATCACCAGGGCCCACGCAGAAAAAATGAAGGACAACGCCATCATATGCAATTCCGGTCACTTCGACGTCGAAATTGACCTCAAAAGCATCCGGGCCGCATACGGGGAAGGAAAAGAACTCCGGCCGTTCCTCAAACAATTCAATATTAACGGAAAAAAAATCAATATCCTTGCCGACGGAAGGCTCGTTAACCTTGCCTCCGCCGAAGGACACCCGTCCATGGTCATGAGCTTAAGCTTCTGCGGGCAGGCACTCGGAGCCCAATGGGGTTTGCAGAACAAACCCAAACCCGGCGTGCACGTGCTGCCCCCCGAAATCGACGAAAAAATCTCAAGGCTCCAACTCAAAGCCTTCGGGGTCGAAATGGACGCCCTCACCCCCGAACAGCAAAAATACCTCACCTCCTGGCAGGAAGGCACCTAAACCAATAAATAGGGCCTTCGAACAATATTCCCTATGCCCCGAAGACCCGGCGGAAGAAAAACCAGGGGACCGCCCCACCTCTTTGTACCCAACCCTGGGAAGAGAATCGTTATTCAAAATCCGGGTAACCCGCATTCCTTTGAAACAGCCGTCCGGGAATTCATGAAACCCGACAAAGGGCACGCAACACGGGCCAATCCAACCCCGCGAAGCGTGCCCAACAAAGGGCAAACCAATAAATAAGTCTTCCCGCTAATACTATTCATGCCCCGGAAAAGCGGAATCAGAGCCCTTGGACGCGCCCGAAACAATCGGGTACCCCACGCCGGATTCAAAATTAACGTACCCGACGGGAACCTGAACAATGTCGGCCCCCAACTGCGAAACCTGCTTCCTTCCATTTCCAAACGAAGGGCTAATGCCATGCGCCGCCGCTAATTCAGGGAAGATATTCATGAACGCCACGCAAACCTTTGAACGCCCGCCCGAACACAACCTCGTGGACCTCATTGAACGGCCGGCCTGGAAATCCATCCTCATTGACCTGATCGCCAGCGAACAAATGGATCCCTGGAGCATTGACCTCGTGGAACTGGCCGAAAAATACCTCCAGAAAGTCAACGCGCTTCAAACCCAGGACCTGCGCATTCCCGCCAACGCCATCCTCTGCGCGGCCATTCTTTTAAAACTCAAATCCCGCGTGCTCAAACTCACCGACATTGAAGACGAAGAAGACATTCTCGAACGCCAGAAAATGCAGGAAGAACACCAAAAAGACCTCCGGTTCGTCGAACAGCTCCCCGAACTCAAAACCATCCACAAAATCAAGGAAGGACGCATTTCATTAGACGAACTCGTGGACCAGATTGAATCCATGCTCTCGAAAAGCAAAAAAACCCGAACGCTCAACGAACGCAGCCCCGTAGAATTCCAGATTCCCATCAATACGTTCAACATTGACCAGAAAATGCAGGAAGTGTTCCAGGCCATTGCAGACACCGCGGACTCCCAGGGACTCACCACGTTCACCCGCATCCTGCCCGCCCAGGACGTCACCACCATCGTGGAAACCTTCATCCCCCTCCTCTTTCTCTTCAACAAGGAAAAAATCAACGCCTGGCAGGACGAATTCTTCGGCGAGATATTCATCAGCATCGTTCAGTAACCATGCACAAGCCCGTTCAGTTTCCCTCCAGGCCCGTCCGAAGCCCATACTGCCGGAAAACCATCAAAAACACCATCAGTTTACTGCCCAAAAAAAACCCAATAATACCAAATTGACAAAATACTGGCATTAATGGCCTAATCCGGCAGAATTGCAAAAAGGTTTTTACTGCCAAAACACACAAAAAATTCCCCGCCTTGATATTCCTCTTAAACCTTTTGTGTCCAACT
>JACRDJ010000143.1 GCA_016218635.1 Candidatus Iainarchaeum sp. | reverse complement strand
TGCAGGTGGGTCTTCATTCCGTGCGGGGTGGACACGATGAGGAGACCCATGTCCTTGGCGGGCAGGTAGCGTTTCTCGAATTTTTCGTATTCGTCTTTTTTGACGGCATAGCGGGGCTTGATCGCTTTGCAGGAATTTATTTTTCCCCTAAGCTGGATTTTGTACTGGCCTTCGCGTCCGTCGCTGACCAGTTCATAGCTGTCAATGAATTCGTGGGCTTTCATGACTTCCAGCACAGCGCCCAATACTTTGGAGGCCGGGCGGATTACGCATGTTTTTTTGGCTGCGTTTTCATGGTTGCGGATACTGATGAGTGCGTCAGCCAATGGATCGATTCGGGTCATGTTTTGCCTCCTTTAATTGTATTTTTTGAATCCCATCATCAGGGCGTTGTCCTTAAAGCAGCGCCGGCAGATGTTGAGTCCGTACTTCTTGATGACGGCATCCGCGTTTCCGCATTCCACGCAGCGGATTCGCCCCTTGCCTTTTCCTTTTTTTTCAATCATTGCACGTCCACTCCCAGCTTTTCCCGGGCAAACCGGATGGCATCCTCTTTGAGGATGCGGTGGCGTAAGGGCACTTTCTGTTTCCGGAGTTTGCGGCGTTTGATGCGGTATCCGGGGCGGGCCAGGGTGACCAGCACGTCGAGGCCGCGGATTCCAAGGGCCGGATCGTATTTGGCGCCGGGCAGTTCAATGTATTCCCGGATTCCGAACCCAAAGTTTCCGCTGCGGTCAAAGCTTTTGGCGCTAAGGCGGTTTTCCTTGGCCTGCAGGGCCTTTTTGAGGAAATCGGCGGCCTTTTTTTTGCGCAGGGTGACCTTGGCTCCGATGGGGAGACCTTCCCGGATTCCCCAGGTGGGCTGCCTGATTTTGGAAAGGGTCTTTAAGGGCTTGGCTCCGGTAATCTGGGTGAGGATGGTGACGGCCTTTTCGAGTTCCTCTCCGCCTTGACCGACTCCCATGTTGACGGTGACTTTTTCAAGTCCCACCTGTTTCATAATGGATTCCTTGCTCATGTTATTCAACCCCCAAGCCGGGTTCGGGCTTTCCTTCCCCGATCACGTACACGTAATCGGCGATGGTCTGGAACGTTCCCTGTTTGGATTCCAGTGTCAGCAGGGCCTGCTTGTGCTGGGTTCCCTCATGGATGGCGCGGATGTGAACCATTTCACCCACATGGGTTCCGCCGGTCACGAACGCGGATGCGTTTTCTTTCATGGGCAGGTGCTTGAGCACTTTAAGTTCCGATACGGAGAGCTTCACGGAATCGCCGACGCGGGCGGAGAGTTTGTTGTCCAGCAGGGTCATTCCGTTTCCAATCCGGTACTGGGTGTGTTTTCCGCGGATGGTCCGTTTTCCCCGAATGCGTGAAATCAGGAATGCGGCCTTGGCATCCACCGGATGGATGGTGAGGCGGCCCTTATGGTCAATGAATGTGCGGTACATGGCGGGTTTTCCGGCCGTGACTTCCACGAGATCCAGGATTCCGACGGGGAACCGGTAGTCGGTGCGGATTTTTCCGTTCACGCTAACAATGCGGTTGGTGAGGATGCGTTTGGTTTCCTTGAGTGTATGAGCCAAATGCAGCATGTCGCGGACTATGTTGGCCAGCGGCACGGAGGTTTCCCTGGAGTGCGGGCCGGGGCGGCTCTTGAATGTCCAGGGGGGACTCTTTCTCGGAATGGGCCGGATGGTGGGGGCCGACATTCGTTTCTGACTCTTGCTTTCTCCTCGTTGGGCCATTATTTCACCTGGGCTGCTGCGGGCTTGGAGGCCGCCGCATCATTTCGTTCGGTTCGTTCCATAATCATCACATTCGACACCGCAATGGGGATGAATATTTCGTTCCCCTTGGCTTTCTTGCGCACAATTTTTTCAATGTGGAGCTTGAAGCGCTTGCGGTCCACGCCGGTGACTTTTCCGGTTTTTCCCCTGAATTGTCCGCGCATGACTTTCACCTGGTCTCCTTTGCGTACTCCGGACGTTTTCTGCTTGAACTGTTTCTGGAGCGTTTCTGAGAGATGCGCCCGGAAGTATTTTCCGCGCTCGTGGATTTTGGCCCGGAAACGGGCTTTCCGCTGCTTGTTGGGTTTGGCACTTTGCACGTTCATTCATACCACTCCGGAAGCGAGTCCGGCCAGTTTCGGATAGCGTTCAGCGGCTTCGCGGGCCACCACACCCTTGATTTCGGATCCCTTGGGAAGCCCCTTGTCATCCACCAGCACGACCGCATTGTCTTCAAATTTAATCCGTTCCCCGTTCAGCCGGCGGATTTCCTTGCGGGTGCGGATTACGACGGCTTTCTCCACTTTCTTGCGCATTTCGGGTTTTCCCTTCTTGATGACGACCCGCACCATGTCCCCGATTCCGGCTTTGGGCATCATGCGTTTGCGCCCCTTGAAATTGTAAACGGTGATGATGTCCACTTCCTTGGCTCCGCTGTTGTCCGCGCACGTGCAGCGGGTGTGATGGGTCAGCGTCCGGGTAATGTGGGCATTCAACGGCTTCATGAATGGTCACCCTTGGTTTTCTGAACGATTTCCAGCACGATAAATGACTTGGTCTTGCTGATTTTGCGGGTTTCACCGATGCGGACAATATCGCCTTCGCGGGCGTTGATTTCGGGGGGATTATGTGCCGCCACCGTGGAGCGCACTTTCTTGTACCGCTCGTACTTGGGCACGTAGTGGGTGACCATGCGCTGAACTTTCACGGTCTTGGGGGCCTTGGCGGATATGACGGTCCCGACGAATTCGTTTCCGCGCACAGAGAGTTTTTCTGAATTGCTCATGGGTTCTTCCTCCAGTTCAGCTTGATCCGGTCAGCGGGTCTTCCGATCAGTTTTTTTCCTTCCATCATGGTTTTTTCATTTCCAGTTTCAATTTCAAATGTGCATTCTTCTTTGGGGATTTTTTTTTCATTTCCGTTG
>JACRDJ010000141.1 GCA_016218635.1 Candidatus Iainarchaeum sp. | reverse complement strand
TTTTTTCCCAAGGGAACCAGATACACCCAGAGCTGGTTTTTTTGGTCTTCGGCCAGGCCGGAGTAAAAAAGGCAATCGGGTTCCACGCCGGCCAAGGCCGCCAGTTGAAGGCGGGAAATGGTTCCGCCTGGGAGTGGAATCAGGCGAGCGGAAAGTCCCTGGCTTTGAATGAAATCCTCAAGCATTGGCTGATAATAAAATGAAAAAAAAGAAAAAGCCAGCGGATTTAGCGAAAAAATCCGCCGGAACCAATTCAGGCATCCAATGGAACCTCGCTTCCCTTATGCGGCGGCGCCTGCAGGGGTCCTGCATCCTTGCGCAAGGCCTCCACGCGGTCGGTTTTTTCCCAGGTGAAGTCCGGGTCATCGCGCCCAAAGTGACCGTACGCGGCCGTCTTACGATAAATCGGGCGGCGCAGGTTAAGCGTGCGGATGATTTCAGCCGGCTTGAGGGGAAAATGAGTCCGAACCAGCAATTCCAGTTTTTCCTCCGGAATGCGGTTGGTGCCAAAACAGTTCACCAGCACACTGACTGGTTCCGCCACTCCGATGGCGTAGGCGACCTGAATTTCGCATTTGTCCGCCAGTCCGGCGGCCACGATGTTTTTGGCAATGTAGCGGCCCATGTAGGCCGCCGAACGGTCCACCTTGGAAGGGTCTTTTCCGGAAAAAGCCCCGCCCCCATGCGACCCGTGACCGCCGTAGGTATCCACGATGATTTTGCGTCCCGTAAGGCCGGCATCCGCCACGGGTCCGCCGATCACGAAGAGCCCGGTGGGATTAATGAAAAAACGGGTCTGTGCATCCAGCCATGTACCGCACGCCGGGCGCACCACCTGTTCAAGGAGGTCTTTTTCAATCTGCTCATGCGAAACGTCCGGGCTATGCTGGGAGGAAACCACGACCGTGTGCACGCGCACCGGTTTTCCTTCCAGGTATTCCACGGTCACCTGACTCTTTCCATCCGGCCTTATCCATTTCAGGATTCCCTTTTTGCGGACTTCCGCCATCCGGCGGGTAATCCGGTGAGCCAATACGATGGGTAACGGAAGCATTTCCGGCGTTTCATTCGAGGCATACCCGAACATCATGCCCTGGTCTCCGGCACCTTGTTCCTTAAAGAGCCCCTTTCCTTCATCCACGCCCTGGGCAATGTCATGCGACTGCTCGGAGAGCGCAATCAAAACCGCACAGGCATCCGCATCAAACCCGTACTCCGGATGATCATACCCGATTTCCCGGATGGTCTTACGCACCAGGCCCTGAATGTCCACATACGTATTGGTGGTGACTTCGCCAAAAACCAGAATCAGCCCGGTCTTGGTGGCCGTTTCAATACCGGCACGGCTTAACGGATCATCCTTCAGAAGCGCATCCAGGACCGCGTCACTGATCTGATCGCACATCTTGTCCGGGTGACCCTCCGTAACGGATTCCGAAGTAAACAGGTATTTCTTTTTCGCCAAATGCATCCCTCCTAGTTTCCCACCGCAGGAGTATTTAAGAATATTTTGTTTTCATTATTATTCAAATATGAATACCGGAATCCCGTTGCCGGAACTGGCTGAAATCAGGCTGCGCCGCCAGGCGCTCCGGATGACCCAGGCGGAACTTGCCCAAAAAGCCGGAATTTCTCAGGGTCTGCTGGCCAAAATTGAATGCGGATCCGTGACCCCTTCGTATACCCGGGCCCAGAAGCTTTTTTCCGCACTGGAAGGAACCCCGGCCCGGCCCAGGAACCTGGCCCGTGAACTCATGAATTCCCGCATTGTTTTTCTTGCTCCGGAGGCCACCCTATCAGAAACCATTTCATCCATGAAGAAAAAAGCGGTTTCCCAGATCCCCATCCTGAACGGAAAAGAAAACCTCGGGTCCGTGGACGAAAAAAAAGCGCTCTCGATCCTGGCTGCCTCCAAAAACATTCCATTCACCCTGAAAAAGCCGGTGGCGGAACTGATGGATCCGCCGCTTCCGGAAATCCGGGAGGATGCCCCTTTGTCCCAGGCCGCCATCCTGCTGGCCATTTCAAACGCGGTCTTGGTTCGCAATCCGGCCAATGAATTCAGCGGAATCATTTCAAAAACGGACCTATTGGATTACCTGGCCCGGACACGCACCAAGACGTTTCGGATAGTTCCGCAATGAGAAAAAGTGTCTTTTTCATGATTTCGGCTTATGCCGAAACATTCAGATACCTTTTTAAGAATTAAATACGGCATATACGTTAGTGAAAATAACTTTTTCACGGGGGTATATGAAAATGAACCTTAAGTTTTCTCTCTTGGCCCTGCTGATGCTGGCCATTTTGGGAGCCAGTGTGGCAGCCAACACCCTGCCTTCCGTCAGCATTGTTTCTCCTCAAAATAACGCTTCGTTTCTGGTGGGAACCCGCATTGATTTCAGGGCAACCGCCAACGATGCGGAAGACGACCCGAATTACTACGCGGATTGCGGGTACGATGGAACCAGCCGCCAGGATTGTTTCCGCTGGACCGCCATTCCGATCGGAACCCCCAATCAAAGCATTATCATGAGTACAAGTACAACGGGTACCCAGGTCAGTTACAGCCAGCTGCCGCAGGGAGATTACAGCATTTTCTTCACGGCCGTGGACCGTGCCGGGGAAACCGGGTATGACTCGATTCTGGTTCATGTAACGCCCCCCATCTCTCTTCCCGGTCCTTCCGTGATTGTGGTGTCTCCCCGCTTTAGTCTGCCGTCCGAGTGGACGATTAAGGACGACGAGGAATATCACTCCTTTCGCCTGATGGATTATGTGGGCAGTTCAACTAATCCGGACCAGCTGGTTTTCGACCTCCTCTATTCGTCCAGCAGCCAGGATATTTCCTGCCGCATTGTAAGCAAGTACCTCGAGTGCCGTTCAACTTCCAGCGGAAGGGAAGGGGATTCTAGCCGGGTTGAAATCCGGGTAACGGATCTTACTTCCGGTAAAACCGCTTCAGACACCATGCAAGTGGTGCTGGAACAGAATAGTCCTTCGAATGATGACCCTGAACTCAACCTCCCCAGCCAGTGGTTCATTTCCGGGGACGGAAGCTATGATTCGCTGGACCTGTGGAATTATGCATCCGATAATCAGGACAGCGACAGCCGGCTTAGTTTCACGCTCACCAGCTGGAGCAATTCCTCCGATGTCGACTGCTATATTTCCCAGGACCGCTATCTCTACTGCCGCGCCAGCAACGGCGGGGAAGGAGACAACAGCCGGGTCACCATTGAAGTGGAAGACACCGATGGACGCATTGCCCGTGACACCATGACCGTCTTCATCGAAAACGATTCTTCCGGCGGGACCACGGATTCACGCGACATTGACCTGCAGACCCGCAGCCTAGGCATCCAGGAGAACGACACCCAGACCTTCACGTTCTATGTTGAGAACAGCGGGCCTGAAACGTTCATCGTGGATTCTGTGGAAGCCTTTGACCGCAGTAACTACCTCTTCGTGGAAGAAATGGGCGAACCCACCCAGGTGAATGCCTATTCGACCGCGAGCGTGCAAATCCGCGTCCGTGCCACAGCCGTTTCCTCGGACCGCACGGAAACCGGGTATTTCAAAGTCCAGGGCCACTTCCGCGGCCACAGTGCGTTCGTGAAGGAAGAACAGTTCGATGTCACCGTCTACAACGGTTCGGGAACCTACTATCCTCCTACCGGAACGACCGGACGATGGGTGGATGTTTCACCCGGCAGCGTCACCCTCAAGCCCGGACAAAGCGAAGCTGTTCTGGTCAACGTCTACAATGATTCGGGCAGTCGCCGGTGCTACACGCTGCGCACGCAAACCAACAGCGTAAGCGTTTTAGCCAGTCTGAATGATGAGGACTTCTGTCTGGGTTCACGCTCCAGCCGGACCGTCAACGGAACGGTTCGTGCAGCCACTTCAGCTTCCGCCGGATATTATTCGGCAGAAGTCATCACCCGCTACAACGGACAAACCGACACCCAGTCGATCAGCGTGAAAGTGGAAACTGACGAAACACCGCCCGTGACTCCGCAGCCGCCCGCAGCAAGCCCGGCCAAGGTGGAAGTCTCCCAGTACCCCACGGAAGTAACCCTCAACGGAACGGAATCCAAGACCATCACGCTCACCCTGCTCAACAGCGGGGATGAGGCAGCCGATGGAGTCATTGTTTCCCTGAAGGGACTTCCCAGCGGACTGGAATTCCAGCCCGTAGTGGTCGGAACCCTTGGCCCTAATGCCACCCGGCAGGTGCAGGGAGAACTGAAGGGAACCGGTGCTGCCGCCAGCGGAACCTATTCTGTCACCGCCGAAATCACGTCCAGCACAGGAACCCAGTCGGTTCCGTTAACCATCAAGGTTGAAAACGGGGCTACCGGAACCGGGCTGGTCGGACTGGCTCAGCCGGTGGCCATCGGAATCGGGGCTGCCATCGTGCTGGCCGTTGCCGTGGGCCTTGTGTACTTCCTGGTCCGCCCCAAGACGGGCGTCATCTCGAAGTGACAGGGCCTCACCCCGAACCGCGGTGCTCGGAAAACCCTGTTTTCCGGACATCCCAGTTTGAGGTTCTTCCGGACCCTCCCCCAGACAGATTGCCATTTGTGGTGGAAAGTCCTCATTCCTTTTTTTTCGGGGCCGTTACCGTGTGAACGGGCCGGTCCCGGAAGAAAGACTCCACATTTTCCGCACTGACTTCCTGAATGCGCCGAACGGCTTCCTGCGTAAAAAACGCTATGTGGGGCGTGAAGACCACGTTTTCATTGCGGAGCAGCAAATGATCTTTTGCCAGTTCCTGCCAGGCAGTCCCCTGGGAGGGGTCAATCAAACGCTGTTTTTCTTCCTTAACCAGCAGTTCTCCTTCCAGCACATCTATTCCGACTCCGGCCAGAATCCCCTTCCGAAGACCCAGCAGCAATGCATCCGTTTCCACGATTCCGCCGCGTGCGGTGTTGATGAGAACTGCGCCCGGTTTCACTTCATGAATGTTGCGGAGATTAATGAGATGATGCGTAGCCGGGGCATAGGGAACATGAATGGAAATGATGTCGGACGTGCGGAGAAGTTCCGGAAACGGCACATAGCGGAATCCCAGCACCTCGGAAAGAAACGGGTTCTGCTTCACGTCCGAAGCCAGGACATTCATTCCGAACCCCTTGGCAATCCGGATCACGTGCAGGCCGATGTTGCCGGCCCCCACCACGCCCAGCGTTTTTCCATACAGGTCAAACCCCATCAGTCCATCCGTCCCAAAATCATTGCGCTGACTTTTAAGATAGGACTGATGCACCCGGCGTGAAAGCGCCAGAATGAGCGCAAACGTGTGTTC
This sequence comes from Candidatus Iainarchaeum sp., assembly GCA_016218635.1. GTDB lineage: Archaea > Iainarchaeota > Iainarchaeia > Iainarchaeales > JAFGBZ01 > JACRDJ01. The sequence goes on along the minus strand of JACRDJ010000141.1, from coordinate 2,564 downwards.
GGCCACGGAATTCTCCCCATAAAACGGGACATTGCACACCGTCACTTTTTTTTGCCGGCAGGCCGCCAGGTCCACGTGATCGAAACCGGTCGAACGGGTAGAGATCAGTTTCAGGGAAGAAAGTTTCCGCAGTACTTTTGCATTAATGCGGGAATAAATGAAAACGCAGACGGCATCTGCGGAACGGAACCGGAAGGCATTTTCTTCGCATAAGGGTTCCGGACAGAATTCCAGTGAAACTTTCCCGCGCAGGCGTTTTTTGAAAAATTCTTTTTCAGACGCACTGGCCTCAAAAACAACCAATTTAGGCATGAATGAAGTAGAGCAAACCTATTTAAATAATTCAAGTTTATAGGATATGCATGCGAAACGTACTCCGGCTGGGCGCATTAAGCGGCATCCTGGCATTCCTGGCCAGCGTTCCGTTCCTGGTTCTGTTTGCACTCAAATTCATGAACACGCTCGACGGACTCCTGGTGCCCCTCTATGGAGTCGTGACCGTTTTTCTGCTGGTCTTTGAACTCTTTTTCACCTGGGGTTTCTCGGTAATCGGAAACCGTGCCCGCAGCCGGCTGATGACCTATTCAACGTACCTCACCATGCTCGGATTCCTACTCCTTCTCGGTTTTGAAATCATCAGCGCATTCCTTCCCTTCTCCAGCATATTTGTCTACCTGGCCATTCTGGTCATCCTCCTTGCATTCCACGGACTCACCCAGATTGCATTCGGAATCGGAATATTCCGCCTCAAAACCCCCTTGGGCCTTCCCGGAACCGTTACCGCAGCCCTCTCCGTCATCTCCGGAATTTCATTCCTGACCATCATACTCACCCCCCTGGCCATTCTCCTCCTTTTGCCCCTAACCATTGCCCAGGCATACTGTCTGTTTAAGGCATCCGGGCAATACTAACTAAATCCGTTTTTCCCATCTAACCGCCCGAGTTGGGGCTCTTTTTACTAAACAATACCTTTATATATTTCCTTAACCGTAATTAGTTATATCACTCACACTTGTGAATAAGTGAAGTATATGGATGTTGTTCAATTGAAAAAATGGTTTTTGGGTTTCGCACTGATAGTTTTAATGGCCAGCACGATCCATGCAGCCAGCATCAGCGACTTCACGGACGAAATCACCCTTGAGCAGGCGCCTTATCGTTTCTCTTTTCTGGTAACCAATTATTCCGGGTTCTCCCAGCCATTGACCATTTCCAACGTCATTCCTGCCCAGGTGGAATACACGTATGTGCCTTCAAGCCTTAAGGGCGGTGAAACCGACCGGGTGGTTCTCACCATTTACCCCAATGAGTCCCTTAACGGAAGCCGTTACGTGACCACCCTGACGGTTAAGGTAGGGGAAGAAACGATTGAAAAAACCCTGGCCGTCCGTTTCCGGAAAAAAAGCGCATGCCCCGTACGCATTTATGCAAACAGCATCAGAACCCATCTCCAGGAAAATTCGTATCCTTTCATTGATGTCCGGTTCCGCAATGATGCCCTGGAAAGTCAGGAAATTAAATTCATTACAGTCCGCGGAGCCCCTGCCGACTGGAAATTTGACTTCCCGGAAAAAGTGACCGTTGCCCCCCGAAGCGAGGGAATGACTTCCGTGAAAGTGATCCCCCAAAGCACTTTCAACGGAGAACTGGAATTCCAGTTTGAATGCGACGGGTTCCTGGTTATTAAGAAAACCAGCGTTTCGTTTGAAGGAAAGAACGGAACGAATCCTGGATTCCCTTTCAGCGGTTTTGTTCCCCTGACGGGCGTGGCCGGAACGGATTCGGTCCTCAACGGAGTATTGTTCCTGATGGTGGCCATCCTGCTGGTGACCTTCATTTCCCGCCTGGTGCAGATGCTTCACGTCAGCCAAACGCAGTCCATGCCAGCAGCCAGGAACGCGCCTGAACCCCGGCACACCGGAATGAATGAATTGAAAGAAAAAATCTCCAAGGGAGCCAAAAAATGACTTTGTTAAAATTGTTTCTGCTGGCAGCCGGAGCATTCCTGCTCATGAACGCCTCAACGGCGCACGCAGCCACCGCAAGCGCATTGACTTTTTACACGGACGTGAACTCCGTCAGTCTTGAAGCCGGAGAAAACATCACAGTCAATCTCACCACCCAGAATGCCTCGGCAGAACGGCTGTGCACCACCTACTATACGGAAACCAGCCATTCCCCCGTGCAGGGCACTTTCAGCGGAGAAAACGAAAAAGAAGTCTGCGTGGACGGATACCAGAACCAGACCATTTCACTCACCGTACACGCGGATGCGTCCACCCAGATCGGAACCTATTCGCTCACACTCCATCAGCGGAACGCGGACGGAACCGAAGTAACCCAGGCCATTCCAGTGCGCGTACTGGTCCGTTCCTCAAATGCCGCTGAAATCAGCGCGACCGAAAGCCGCTACGAATTCTGCCTCGGCGAATACACCTATTATGCGGAAGCGGACGTGATTAACACCACTTCCACCCCCAAGACCATCACGCTGACGGCCGACTCCGAAATGTTTGCAGCCACCGTGATCCCCTCCCAACTCCGCCTGGATGCCTTCGAAACCC
>JACRDJ010000142.1 GCA_016218635.1 Candidatus Iainarchaeum sp. | reverse complement strand
TCTGAAAACAATTTCTTTGTGCGTTATGGGCGGAGACATGTTTTTCCCGAATATGTTTCTGTATTGTGCTTATCTTTCCATGCGCTTATTTCAGCAGACTTTGGTGCAGACGGAGGGGTTTTCAATGCGTTTGGCGCATTCGGGGCTCATGTTTTGCGGAGCCACTATAGGACAACGGAGCAGGCGGACTGGGTCGCCCGGAAAGTGGTAGGTGGTTCCTCCGCCTGGAAGTGAACTGACCACTTCCACGTAGCGGTCTTCACAGAAGCGGACTTCCGCCACGTTGGGCTGCGTGCAGTATTGCTTGGCCGTTTCCTTGTTCCAATTGGCATCAGAGCCTATTTCCAGACATCCGGAAAAGAGAATTAATCCCAGTAACATGGCTGGCATAATTTGTTTCATAAGCGTTATTGCGCTTTTTCTTCTTAAATACCTTGTTGTTTTCGGCTGTTTTTTTCCTTCAACTGGTTTTTCCCAGCATATTTATTCCTTTTGTCGGACTGTATGCATATGCTTTCTTCTTCCATGAAGCAGTTTTTGCGGAAGGCTTTATCGGACGACATTGCCGGCGGGGACGTGACTTCGGCCCTGGTTCCATTAAAGCCGGCCTTGGCGGTTATTGTATGCAAGTCCGATGGAATCCTGGCCGGCGTGGAGGAATCCCGGTTTTTGTTTGAATCGCACGGGGTGCGCGTGAAATCATTCAAGAAAGACGGCCAGTCCGTTCAGCCCGGCGATGTGGTGATGGAGCTTTCGGGTCCCAGCCGCCGCATTCTGGAATCCGAGCGGACGGCGCTGAATGTTTTGGGCCGCATGAGTGGGGTGGCCTCTTTGACCGCTCAAGCCGTTTCCCTGGCTGGAAAGGATTGTTCGGTGGCCGCCACCCGCAAAACGCTTCCGGGATTCAATGACTTTGACAAAAAGGCCGTTGTGCTGGGTGGGGGTCTCCCGCACCGGCGGAACCTGCATGAAATGATTCTGCTGAAAGAAAACCACCTTTTCTTTTTCAAATCCGTTCCGGACGCCGTTTCCGCCGCCAAAAAGCATGCGCGCGGAAAAGCGTTTGAAGCTGAAGTGGAAACTCCGGTTCAGGCCCTGCAGGCCGCCCACGCGCGGGTTCCCATCCTGATGCTGGACAATTTTTCGGTTTCGGATGCCCGAAGACTGATTCCGCGCATCCGGGTTCTTTCTCCTTCCACGCGGATTGAACTCTCGGGCGGCATTAACCTTAATAACCTCAAATCCTACTCTTCCCTTAAGCCGGACTGGGTTTCATTGGGTGCCTTAACGAAGAATGCGGTTGCATTGGATTTTTCACTGGAGGTCGTATAATGCGCGGACTGGTAGTGGGACGGTTTCAGCCCTATCATGTGGGTCATCATGAAGCCATTAAGCGGGCATTAAAGGAAGTGAACGAACTCGTGATTGCGGTGGGTTCCAGCCAGAATTCGTTTGAATTAAAGGACCCTTTCACGGCCGGGGAACGGATTGAAATGATCGGACTGGCCCTGGCGGCCGAAAAACTCCGGGACCGCTGCTTCATTGTGCCCATTGACGACATCAACCAGTACGGTTTGTGGGCTTCCAAGGTGGTGTCGTATTGCCCTGAATTTGATTTGGTGTACACCAATAACCCGATTGTGAAGCAGTTGTTTGAACGCGAAGGAATCGAAGTCAAGCCCATGGTATCCAACCGGAGTGAAATCGATTCCACCAAAATACGGAAAGCCATGGGAACCGGAAAGGGTTGGGAAAAAATGGTCCCCTCCGCGGTGGCCAAATACCTGCATGAACTGGGCTGCATGGCCCGCATGAAAGCCATTGTGGCGGAAGAGAAAAAACAGTGAATGCATGCCCCCCAAACGAATCAAACCCATGGAATCCATTCACGCGGACCACGCCTCAGTCTCTTTTCTTCCTTCCAGTCACGCCAAGGAACTTTTTGGGAAAACAGGCATTGTGGCCCGATGGGATCATTATCCACGATTTTCATGGGTGCATAAAATAACTCCCCGTTATAGTACGGCCATGAGCATTGCCTGGCTGTTGTATCCGAGGGAGTTTCCAAAGCCCATTGCGTATAGTCTGGATGGCGCCATTGCCTACTCGAAGCGCGTTCCCCTGACTGCGCAAAGCGAGCAGGGCATCCGGAATTTTTATGACCCACTCTGGCCCCGGACCATTGATCCATTGGAGGGTTCTATGTCATCTTTTTTCTTGCACAATGACCATGTATCTGACAAGGCCCTTAATCGGGCGAAGACCCTATACCAAAATTCCGGACTGCTGGTTAACGTCAAACCTATGAATGTGGGAGAACGGCGTAATGGAAAACCGGTCTTTTTTGAAGTGACGAAAGTCAGCATTCCGGTTCTTGAACGAAGGATTTCATTGCTTCCAAATCAAACACCGAACCAGCGAATCCGGAAGGCCCAGCTGCTTTCCCTGCTGGAAGAACTCAGAAAATGGGCAAACGGGGAACCCATTGTTTCTGTTCACGATTTCCTGCGCAGATAATGTGTTTTCTGGAAAATCATCTTTCCCTAAAGTGTGCCGTATTCTTTCACCATTTCTTCCGTTGTTTTCACTTTAATCCGTCTCTGTTTTCTGAATTCCTTGTCATTGCTCCAGAGAAGCGTATCTTCCCTTAGTGCGCAGGCCAGGTAAAGCCAGTCCTTGGGGTCGTTTGAAAGAGTTGCCGCAGCAGGAAGATAGGGGGTCAGTTCCTGGTCCGCAATCAGGGTTATTTGTTCCAGCGTATGTTCGAGTAATTGTTCAAAATCGGATTGTTTGCGGCCGCTTTTTCGGAGAATCAGTTCCGAATACTTGGTTAATTCGGAAACCAACAGGGCGGGAGCGCAGAGATTGAGTTCAGGATTAAACCATATGCGCCGGGTGGTTCCCTCCCGGATGAGTGCAGCAAAAAGGACATTAGCGTGCAGGGTTACTTTCATGCAAAAGCCCCATCGCACGTTTTCGCAGGGTAGCATCCATTCTCTTCGAAATTCCGCTGAATTCTTTTTCAGTGAAATTCAGCTTTTTGGCCAGGCGTTCGGCCATCTGAAAGTTGTTTATATGTATCCACCTGGTTTTTGTTCCAGTGATTAGCCGGCTGCAAATAAATTTTAAGCCTTGTTGGGGTGATGGCGGGACCGGTTCCGCTGAATGAAAAAAATGATTCCGCCGGCCAAAATAAAGAAGATAGCCCAGTCAATGAACTGCGAGTACCCCGCAATCATTTTCCAGTTCTGCTGCAGGATGGTTCCGGCATAAGTAAGAATGGTACACCAGAGAAATGCCCCCGCAAACGTGTAGGCCGAGAATGTAATCGGATTCATTTTTCCGATTCCGGCGGGAATGGATATGAGGTGACGGACCACCGGAATCAGTCTTCCCAAAAAAATGGTCTTGGAGCCGTGCGCCGAAAACCATTTTTCCGTTTTTTCGAGGTGGTGGTCGTTAAGCAGAAGGAATTTCCCGAACCGAAGCACGAACGGTCTTCCCATCCAGTACCCCATCGCATACGAAATCCATGATCCTATAAGGCTTCCCAGTGCACCGGCCAGCACGGCCGCCCAGAAACCCATTTTTCCGCCCGCCACCAAGAACCCCGCAAACGGCATCACCAGTTCGGATGGAATGGGAGTAATCATGCTCTCCAGCGCCATCAGTAACACAATGCCCGGATACCCGATGGCGGAAATGAATGCAGTAACGGATCCGGCCAGCCATTCAACCAAAACCATGGGAAACCATTGGTTTTAGCATTTTTTAAAGGCTTTGGATGCAATTTGCTTTCATGCGGAAGCCGTTCAAACTCCGCTTGCCGGTTCATTCCTCGGATTCCGTTGACTTAGCCGTTTTTGGGGGCGGACTGGCCGGCCTCACGGCCGCCTATTATGCGGCCCGCCAGAATCTTTCCGTGACCGTGTTCAGCCGCTCATTTCAGGAGTCCGCCAGCCGGTATGCCAAGGGCGGCGTGGCGGTACCCATTGCAAAAGGGGACACGGTTTCCAGACACGTGCAGGATACCCTCTCCGCCGGGGACGGATTAACCGATGAAGCGATGGCCCGCTTCATTGTTTCCCAAAGCATTCCCTTAATTCACGAACTCCTTGAACGCGGGCTGGCATTTGATGAAGTGAACGGTCGCCTGCATTTAGGCAAAGAAGGCGGACACCATTTTTCCCGCGTGCTCCACATGCAGGGAGACCAGACCGGCGAAGGGCTTACCTCGTTCATGCTTGGGCAATGCAGAGACTCCGGTGTTTCGTTGGTGAGTGCGGAGCTGACGGATTTTTTCGTGCACGAGAACCGTTTTTGCGGGGCATTTGTGCATTCCCGGGACGGGTTTGTTTTCATTCGTGCCAAAACCGGAATTCTGGCCAGCGGGGGATATGCTTCGCTTTACCGCAATTCCACCAATCCGCCTTCCGCCACCGGGCTTCCCTTGGCCGCTGCCCACCGTCACGGCATAACCCTCCAAGACCTTGAATTCGTTCAGTTTCATCCCACCACCATTCCGTCTCCTTTGTCGAATTTTGTGGTCACGGAATCCGTCCGGGGCGAAGGAGCCAAGATAGTGAATGCCCGCGGAGAACGGTTCCTGAAAAAATATTCGCCGCGGCAGGAACTCGCCACCCGGGATGTCATTTCCAAGGCCATTTATGACGAGGAATTCTCCGGAAGCCGGGCTTTCCTGGATTTTTCCGGGTTCTCCAAAGCGTATCTTCGCACGCGGTTTCCTTCCTTTTATTCCAAGGCTCAGGAAATGCATCTGAATCCATTCCGTCAGCCCATTCCCATTACCCCTTCCGCGCATTACTGCATTGGCGGGATTGCCACTGACCAGCAGGCGCGCACTTCTCTGAACGGACTCTTTGCCGCCGGCGAAGTTGCCTGCACCGGATTTCATGGTGCTAACCGTCTGGCCTGCAATTCCCTGCTGGAGTGCATGGTGATGGGCCAAACGGCCGGAATGAACGCCGCCCGTGACGCACAAAAAAGAATGCCGGGGAAAGCCCGCCCTAAAAGCGGCCGGGAAGAACCCTCCATGAAAATGAGTGCCGCGATCCATTCGCTTCGCGGCATGCTCTGGCACCGGAGCGGAATCCTGAAAAGCCGCCGGCACCTGCTCTTCGCCATCCGTTTCATCGAATCCGAACTCAGCCGGGTTTCCCTCAACGAGTCCCTGCCCTATTATTCGGCGCTGGAGCTGGCCGGACTCATGAACTATTCCGCTTTGAAGCGAAAAGAAAGCCGGGGCGTTCACCGTCGGCTGGATTTTCCCTTCCCGCGCTCAACATGGCGGTTTCATCAGACTATTTAAATCGTTCCAGGCCTGAATTATTCGGAGAATCCGCATGAAAATCCTGTTCGTGGTCATGACCAACAAGGATTCCGGCATTTACACTTCCGCCATTCCGTTGGCCGAAAAACTGCGCGAGCGGGGAATTGACGTGGAAGTGGACAACCTGCTGGGCGCGGATTATGACCTCGTGCACGTATTCAATCCCATTCCCACGGCATTCATGTCCGTTCGCGTCCGGTTCTTTGACACGCCGTTTGTCTGCACGACCAGCATGACGGAAGACGAACTGGATGGACTGATTCCGCCTTTCCTGATTGGCCTCTCCAGCCAGTACCTGCAGTTTGTATACCGCCAATGCGACAAGATTCTCTGCACGTCTCCCGCCATCTGCCGGGAACTCTCCGGCTATCCTCCCCTGGCCAAAAAAACGGTTTTTTTCCCTCTCTCTGCGGATGCCCGCCGGTTCCATCCGGCCCCTGAACTGGGAAAACGCTTCCGTCAGCACCATGGCCTTTCGCGTAAAACCGTTCTTTCCGTGGCCTCCGTCCAGAAACGAAAAGGCATTTTTGATTTCGTGAAACTGGCGGAAAGATTTCCGCAATACGATTTCGTGTGGGTGGGCGAGATTCCGAACGTGCACACCCTGGAAAACAAAGAAGACCTCGAATCCCTCATGAAAGCCCATCCCCGCATTACCTTTACGGGATTTCTGGAAGGCGAGGAACTCCTGGCGGCCTATGCGGCGGCGGACCTGTTTGTTTCCACTTCCTATTCGGAGACCTTCGGTCTCACCATCCTCGAAGCCGCCTTGTGCGGACTGCCCGTCATCACCCGCCAACTCGAGGACCTCGCCAACTTCCGTTCGTTTGCGCTTTCATTTAATTCATTCGAAGAACTCTGCACGCAACTGACCAAAACGCTTGAAGACGATTCCGCCCGAAAAAAAATGGCCCAAAAAGCGCTCACGGAATCCCAGGCCTTTGATGTGAACCGCCAGATTGACGCACTCATTGAACTCTACCAAAAAACCATTCAGGCCCGCTCAGATTGAATTAAAACCATTTTTGCAGAATTCAATTTTATGATTTCTTTTTCATCCGCCCAGGAACGGATTCTGGAAGCCATTAAATCCAAGAACATGCTCCTCCTGGTAGGCGAATGTTATGTGGAATAATATATAATTCTTTCCCCATTATCCGGGTTTTTTTGCTGTTTTTGTAATAAATGAGGCGAGGGTTTGTTGTTTTTTTTCGAGTCCTTTGATTTTGGCTTTGTTTTGTTGGTTGTTTGGTTGTAGTTCAAAGTCGATTCGGGCGTATTCGAGACCGTTGGTTTCTAAGAGTTCTTTTGCGTTTTTTCGGATGCTGGGGGATAGGAGTATGCCGCGTGGTTTCATGTTTTTGATGTTTTCTACTTGTTGCATGTATCTTTGGAGTTGGGTGACGCTGTCAAAGTCGGCTTGGCGTCTTTTGAGTTCGATGACAACTAGGTTTCCTTTGGCGTCTTGGGCGATGATGTCGGCGATTCCTTTTCGGAAGTGTTGTTGTTGGTTAATGGGTTTTAATCCGGGTTCGATCATTGAAAGGTCTTCCATAAGCATTTCATTTAAGTGTTTTTCTGAGCCGCTGAGGCGAAGGTCGTTGGTGATTTCAATGGGGTATGCCTGAATGTCGTGGATTTTGTCGAATTGTATGGTGAGTGTTTCTTTGGGTTTTATTTTTTTGGCGGTTAGGGTAACGTTGTTGTTTTGTTGTTTGAGTGCGATATTGGTGTTAATCATGTAGTTGGTGGGTCGGACTAGGCGGTTTTGGTGTATGCTGATGCTGTTGTCTCCTTTAAT
>JACRDJ010000140.1 GCA_016218635.1 Candidatus Iainarchaeum sp. | reverse complement strand
CCCTCATCCGAACCAGCCTGACTATGACCCACAGAAGAATGCGGACTTGAACGGGGCCCTCCAAAAGAACGCGCCCTTCCGCCACTAAAACCGCTTCCCCCCGAACGGCCCCGGCCACGCTCACCTGAATGCGGAGAATGACCTCTTCCGCCTCCAAACGACCGACCGACCGCACCCCGTCCTCTTCCGCCACGGCCACCCCGCTTGGGAGCATCCTCCGTAATGAAAGTAACCGCCTGACCGGATTTTCCCATCCTTCCGGTTCGCCCAATGCGGTGCTTATGCGTATCCGCATCAAAGGCCTCATCGTAATTAATCACGTATTCCACGTTGTCAATCTGCAATCCCCGCGCCGCCACATCTGTTGCAATCAGAATCTGCTTGCGGCCGGTCTTAAAATAATCCAACGAAATCTCCCGATTGCGCTGCGACTTGTTCCCGTGAATGGCAGTAGCCCGAAAACCCGCATCCTGAAGCATGCGCTGCAAGCGGTCCGCATAATGCTTCATGGAAACAAAAATCAGAATCCGGCCATCCCCGGCTTCCTTTAACACATCCAGCAAATAATCAAACTTGTTCGCCATCGTGACATGAATGCTGCGCTCCAGAATGGTCTTACCCACAATCTCTTCCTCAATGCGGACCTCTTCATAGGCGGGAATGAACTTGTGAATCAATCCCGCCACATTTCCTTTCAGAGTGGCCGAAAACAAATGCGTATGCCGGGGCGCCACCGACTCCAGAATCTCACGCAAATCCGTAATAAAACCCATATCCAGCATGCGGTCCGCTTCATCCAACACCGCGGTCTCAAAGCGACGGGGATCCAGATGCCCGCTGCGGATGTGGTCGAGCAAACGCCCCGGAGTCGCCACCAAAAAACTGATTTTCTGGCGCAACCCGTTAATTTCCTCCGTCATTCCGTGCCCGCCATACACCGCGTACGCAATCAGGCGCGAATCCGAATTAAAGCGGTTCAAATCATCCTTCACCTGCAACGCCAGCTCCCGAGTCGGACACAAAACCAGCACCGGGCCCATTTTTCCGCGCAAAATAAGCTCGGATAAAGGAATCCCGAAAGCCGCCGTCTTCCCGCTCCCCGTATGGCTCTCACAAGCCACATTATGGCCCGCCAGAACCAAGGGAATCGTTTCCTTCTGCACCGGCGTAGCCGTAACATATTTCAGGCGATGAATTCCCTTCAGCAGGGAATCCGTCAGCCCCATTCCATCAAAATCAGACAAAAACCATCACACTCAAATACATTATTTTCCCCCCATTGACCATAAAAAAGAATCTTTTGAACCCCAAATGCCCTAAAAACCGGCCGGAACCATTTTCCGCCCACCTGCACCCTTAAAAAGAATTCCGACCCAAAAAAACCTAATACCGCGGGATTAGGAGAGCGGTCAAATCCAAACGGTTGAGGGCCGTTGCCTTAGTGGCTACAGCAGTTCGAATCTGCTATCCCGCATTGTCCTCGCAGTACGAGTCCGTTCCGTTTAAAGTGGTTTCGGTTGAGGAAGGGACCAACTATGAGGAAATACCTGCACGACTACGACCACATACTCCAACGGGAATTAAGGCTCTTGGATGAGCTTAAAACATCCCCCCGAAACAAAGAACTCATTTTAGACTACTATAACCATAAGCTTTCCATGGGCATCAGCCTGCCCCGCCTAATCCGCATTCTCGGCAGCCTGCGGTTCACGGCCAAAAGCATTGGAAAAAACTTTGACCAACTGGACCGAAAAGACTACGAAAAATTCGTGAACAGCCTACGACTCCAGCAGTATGCAGCCGACAGCATTGAAACATTCACTTCCGTAGACAAAAACTTCCATAAATGGCTTAACGGCGGCGACACCTACCCAGACTGCATCCGCTGGTTTCCAGTCGCATTCCCCGAAGCCAACCCATTAGAAGAATGCTGGCGCCAAGGCAAAAACAACTGCCTCGGCAGCACCTTCCACCAAACATTCCAGGAATTCAAAAAAACAACCCAAAAATATTACAGAACAAAAAGATTCAAACTCAATTTGTATAAATATTTATGTCACTAACTATAGCGGAAATTCAGAGGACCCGGAGTAAGGCATTTGTGGTGTATAGGTAAAATTTTGTTCTTTTAAAAGAACGATTTTGGCTTATTTCTTTCTTTTGGAAGAAAGATTTAAATACAATTATGGGGTATAATAGCAGTATGATAGACTTTGAATTAAAGAGCGTTTTCAAGGAAATTCTTGGAAAGTTTCATTCGGATGGCTTGCCGGAAATCTTTGAAAGGGACGTGG
>JACRDJ010000139.1 GCA_016218635.1 Candidatus Iainarchaeum sp. | reverse complement strand
GGTAATCCATTTGAAGCGGAATCCGGGGTGAAACCGCCTGGGATGCCACGACGGACCAGTCCGGAACCGCAATCAGTCCGGCGGCCACGTACGAGAAATAAAACAGGGTGGCGGCCAGGAATGCCTTTTCAACGCTTTTATAGTTTCCTTCCACGACCAGCCACCAGGTGAAGATGGCGGATAAGGGAACCGCCGCAAACCGGCTGACTCCGAAGAGTTCCGCGCTGGCCGCAATTCCCGCAAATTCGGCTATCACGTTCCCGAAGTTGGTGAGCAGGATGCCAATCATCAGGAAAAAAGTGAGTTTGACGCCGAACTTTTCCCGGATGAGGTCGGAAAGACCTTTCCCGGTCACGATTCCCATGCGGATTCCCATTTCCTGAATGACAATCAGCAGAATGGCAATCGGAATCAGTGCCCACAGCAGGTTGAAACCGTAATGCGCGCCGGCCACCGAATATGTGGCGATTCCGGGCGCATCATTGTCAACGGCGGCCGTAATGATTCCGGGGCCTACGACGGCCAGCAGTAACAGCAGGGACTTCCAGCGGGATTCAGTTTTTTCCATTGGGTTCACTGGCGGGATTGGTTTCCTGCGGGTTGCGGCGGACGCGGCGCCTGACCCTGCGTTTGCGGATTTCAGGGGGCAGAATGGCTATCAGCACGTCGTCCATGGTGATGATTCCCTGCAACCGGTTCTCCGCATCCACTACCGGCAGGGCAAACGCCCGGTATTTGGAAAACAGCTTGGCCACGTCTTCCACCGGGTCATCCGGCCGGATGCTGACCAGGGATTCGTCCATGAACTCCCGGACTTTTTTGGCAGGATCTGAAATCAGCAGCTTGCGCAGGGAACAATATCCCAGCAGGTGGTTTTCGGAATCCAGCACAAACAGATAATAATTCCGGTTCACGCCGGAAAGCGTGCTTTGAAGGTATGCCAGGGCCTCGTTTCCGGTCATTTCCGGCGAAACGAACAGATAATGCGTGGTCATGATGGTGGCCGCCGACTTTTTGGGGTAGGCCATTATTTTTTTGACCTGCTTGGCCTGCGCGTAATCAACCGCTTTGAGGAGTTCTTTTCCTTCCTCGGAGGAAAGCAGTTCCATGAGGTCCGCAATTTCGTCGGCATCCATGCGCTGAATGGTTTTCTTGATTTTTTCCGAAGTCACGCGCTCGAGAATGGTTTTCTTGACTTCGGGTCCGGCGTGAGCCAGGGTGGCCGCCGCCTTTTTTTCCGTCAGGGACTCAAATATAATGGCCCGTTCTGTGGCCGTCATGGAATCCATGAGGCTGGCCAGGTCCGCCGGGTGCGCCTTGGAGAGTTTCGTGCGGGAGACCGTCATCTTAATGCTTGAACGCGGGTCAAGGGGCTCAAAGTCCTTCCAGGGAATCACCTGCTCGGGCATACGGTTCACCCAATTCCATAACGGTTTTTCAAACCCCAGACGGCGCAGAAAACCCCGGGTTCCCACGCAGACTCCGCTCACCCAAAGCTTGTTTTGGTCAGAGGAAAGAAAAAGGTCATTAATGCGCATGACCTTGAGTCCGTCCGCATCCACCAATTGCCGGTCCAGCAGGATTTCGTTCACGAGGAGGTCATTTTCATTCACGGTCTCCCATTCGATTTCGGGCACGCCTTTCTTAAGGAATACGTTCCGTTCAATGCCTTCCACCTGCTTCCACCCGATTTTTTTGGGCTGGCCCCCGTTGCGGACCACCAATGCCAACACTTCCGCCCGCTCCACTCCATCCGCGATGACCAGATCGCACACGGTTCCCACGGGCTGGTCCGCCACATCCACGACCCGCTTTCCCCGAAGATAATAATAGTAAACGGCTTTCTGCATGGAACAAAAAAGGCCTGCGAACCTATTAAAATATTGTCTCTGCAGCCGGCTTTCCGGCCCTCAGGCGCCGAAATAAGTCCGTTACTTCGCTTTCTTCCGAAGCAAAAAGAAACCCATTTAAGAAGCATGTCCGTCTCTTCCTTCATGAGTTTCTCCAGCCGCTTTTTCATCATCGTTATTTTTTTCCTGCCGCTCTTAATGCTGGCCAGCGGCTGCATTAACGCGGTTCCGGATGCCCCTTCCCCTGTGGACCACGTGGAATTCAAACTCTACAGCGGGTTTGTGCCCATGGATTATCCCTCCGTTCGAACACTGCGCGTTGACTTTTCCGCCAACACCCTGGTACTGGTGAATGAGTATGTCCCTGCTTCCGGAAAAGAATCCGAAACTTTTTCCCGTCCATTCTCCGGAAATGAATTGGACTCCCTGCGGGTTCTTCTCTCGAATATTGCTCCGGGAACTTTCAGTGACCGCTATGAGTTCACGGGTGGTTCCGTGGCCGACGCCGGCAAAGCCCAACTCATCCTGGATGGCCCCGCCATTTTCCCCCAACGGATTGAAATCGATCCCTTCATTGACGTGCGCGAACTCTCCGGAAAGAACACGGAAAAACTGGCCGTGCTGGTGGATGAACTGATGAAATGGATGACGTTCATGGAAGAGCAGAATGCTTCCACTGATTTTTCAGTCCGCCTTAAATGGGACAGTGTATTTGGCGCTCTCTCTGACCCTGCTAGGTATCCGGCCGGAAGGGTGCTTGAATTGGATAGTTCCGGTGCACTCACCCTGACCCTTGAATATCTTCCTGATTCAAACAAATCCGCTGACATCATTTCAACGGTTCTTTCCGCCCGTGATTTAACCACGCTCCGCTCACTCACGGATTCTCTTCCCCTTGCCCAGCTCAAAGAACGCTATGAAGTGAAAAAAGAAGAGCGGCCGACGGATACCGGCCCCACAGAACTCTTGCTTCAGCGGGGTTCTTTGTCCAAATCAGTCATTTTGGATGCCGGAGCGGACGTTCCGGAACTAAAAGCACTCTTGGCTGAACTGTATCGGTTGACTAACTGGGCGGAATCCACGTATTCAAATGCATCAACTGCCTGGTTCTTCTTTGAACCCGTTGCCTGCGGAAACAACTCCTGGGAGCAATGGCATGCGGACCTCAACCGCGTGTACGTGCGGGCACCCACCGAAGAAGAGATTCTCAAGGAGTATTTCCAAACGGTGCAGGGAATCGGGATTCTGGACTTTTCGCAGGTGGAATCGGACCGCCTCGTCTGCCGTTCCTGTGACTGTCCCCGCGGGGATTACCTGACTGTGCGGGTGAATGCCAAGGACTCTTCCCGCATGCAGGAACTGGGCTGGAAGCCCGTTGGGCCGGTTGAATTCAGTCTGGTGGCTCAGCGTGCTTTTTCCGGGGAAACTTTAACCGGATTTGAATTTGAGGTAGTGCACTCCTTTTCCGAACTGGAAGATTTTCTCTCTCCCTGGCTTCCCCCCGAGAAACCCAATAACGAGGAACCTTTCCTCTATACCTTTGTTCCCAGGCAACTGGATTTTGAATCCAAAACCGTTATCGTGCTGGTGGATGCCGCTTCCACCAAGGGCGGAATGATTTCTTTTGAAGTGGTGCGCGTGGAATCGGATTCCGATTCCCTGAATGTTTTCCTCAAGCGCATTAACCGGGAGGTTCCGGGTTCGGAAGCGCAAACCGGCACCCCGTTCATGCCTGTGTACTCGGTGGCCATTCTTCAGGCTGAAAAAACGGATTTGCCGGTAGAAGTTTTCTGGATTTCATGATTTCAGTGCATTGATTTTGGCGGCCAGAATGAAGTCATTTTCGGATAATCCATGCAGGGCATGCGTGAAGAGCTCGCATTCCACCCGCCGGTAAAAAATGAACAGATTCGGGTGATGCCCTTCGCGTTCCGCCAGCCGGGCCACCCGGTTCACGAATTTCATGGCCTGCTTGAAGTCCTTGAATGTGAATTCCCTGCGGAGTTTATGGATTTTTCCGCGTTCGGGTTTCCATCCCGGAACCTCTTTTCCCATCCGCGTTTCTTCCCCGTGGGTTAAAGGGGCCATTCCGCCCTCGCAGGGAACGCAGTGCTTTCTTCGCAGGATCATAGTAGACATTAGATGTTCCGTGTGACTTTTTTGAACCGGGCATGAAGCAATTCAGGGGGGATTCCATGCTTTTTTGCAGTGGCTGTGATGGCTCCTATCGGGGGAGTTCCCTTATGAATCCTCATTAGATTCGTATACGCCTGGTTTACGGCTGCCGACTGGTGGGGTCCTTGCATGCGATTAAACCGCTTAAAGGAGGGATTTGGGTTTTTGGGCATTATAGATACACCGATTTCGTTTAATAAATTCTTTTCTGCCGGAAAGTTTCTTTTTACGTGGAGTTTGAGCGGCGGATTAGCGTTATTTTTCCACTGCTCTGCGGATTTCTTTCCGCAGTTCCCTGAATTGCGCGAGCCATTGAATGCGTTCCGTTCGCAGCTGTTCCGTGAGTGCCTGGTATTCTTCCGCCGAATAATGCCGGCGGGGGTCCAGTTTTTCCACTTCCACGCACGGAATGGTTGTGGCCACTTCATAGCCCCAATCCGGGTCTTTTTTCCATAAAATGGTTCCGCGGGCGATGGCGAGCACAGTGTTCGTGGAATCGTTCACGGATATTTTGATTCCGGCGGAGCCCGGTTTTTTTCCGGTGCTGCCGGTGTTCATTAAGTAGAATTCGATTTTGTTTTTTTTAATGATGTCCTGCATGCGGTTTCCTTCCGCGCCTTCGGGTCCGATGATGAACGGGTTGGTGCCCACGCACCGGCGGGGTTTTCCGGCCTGGGCGGGGTCTCCGGCGCTGGTTTCAATGGATTCCCCGAGCATGAAGAATGCGGCCGCCTGCAGGGGGGAAAGCTTTGCCACCACGGGCACCACGGTGTCCCGGCGGGTGAGGAAAATGATTTTGTTTAATTTCTTCAAATCCACGCTTGCGGAGATTCCTTTCACGGTATGGCGGGGAATGATTCCGCGCCCGTTCGAGGTAAGGGAAGTGTCC
>JACRDJ010000135.1 GCA_016218635.1 Candidatus Iainarchaeum sp. | reverse complement strand
GTATAGGGTTGTTCTGTTTATTATTCGTTCAAGCAGGATAACGGGTCAAAAACCAACGCCCGAATTTTCTTACGCGGTTACTCGTTTGTTTGAGTGGTTTGTTTTCCTAATATCCGCGGGTGGCCAAAAAGATTTCCGCACTTCCATTCTCTTTTCGCTTGCCTTTAGCCCAGCCATTGAATCAGCACGTACATCGTGCCAATGCCGAGGAAGATGAGCCCCAATTGAGCTAGTGTGTGCTGCAACCTTGTTTCCTTGTGCAGTTCCGGGAACAGGTCGGTTGTGGCGATGTACAACAATGTGCCGGCGCTAAAAGACAGGCCGATGGCTTTGAGGTTGGCAACCGCCGGGGCAAAATAGAAAAAAAGCACGCCTCCAGCAACCGATGCCAGCGCGCCAACCACGTTGAACGCGATGGCTTTTTTCTTGCCAAAACCGCTGTACAAAAACAGGCCGAAATTGCCCATCTCGTGCGGGATTTCGTGAAGCGCAATGGCCGTCGTGGTAGTGATACCAATGGGTACGCTTACGAGAAACGATGCGGCTATGGCTACCCCGTCAAAAAAGTTGTGCAAGGCATCGCCTAACAGGTTCAGGTAGCCCAATGGTTTTTCTTCCGGGTGGTGGTTCTTGTGCGGGACGTGGTGGTGGTGCCAGGAAATGATTTTTTCCAACACGAATCCGGCAAGCAAGCCCCCTAAGGTGGCCGCCATGACGGTGGCCGCTCCGGAATCGGCAATGGCTTCTGGAATCAGGTCAAAAAAGATGGCGCCCAGCACCGCCCCGGTGGCAAACCCGACTAAGATGAAGATGACTTGATGTAGGGTCTTTTCTCGAAACGGGATGGTGATGATGCCGATGAGCGAAATCAGGCTAACCAGAACGGTCGCGGCAATGATATATTCCAGGATCATGGCATTCTGGTTGCCGGAATCGTTAATAAACTTTACTCATAAAGTTAATAATTCACGGGGTTTGGAATGGCTGGTTTTAACAATCCGAAAAGGAATGCAGGGACTTTAGCGTCAACGCAAAAAAGCCAAGTGCTTAGCATTTCCCTCTCATTGGACGAGTGTGCAAAGCTTTCAGAGCTGCAACAAAAGCTCGGCTTTTCCAACCGGTCTAAACTGGTGCGCGCGGCGCTTTCCCATTTGGCCCTTGAGTCCCGCGAACGCCTGACACTTGATAAAATCGTGGATGCCGTGTTACTGGTGATCCATTCCGACGAGGATTCCGAGGACGTGCTTGACTTGCGCCACCGGTACGGCAGCTTGATCCGCACGCAGTTGCACCAGCATTTGGAAAACGAAAAGTGCCTGGAAATATTCGTGCTCAACGGCTTGGGGAAAAAGATCCAGGACGCCGCGAGCGCGTTTCGGAAGAACAAGAACGTGGAACTGGCGAAGTTGATGGTGGCGTGAAACCGCGGTTTGAACTGCTGGATTCAAAAGCGTTAAATTTGGAAACTTGGTTTTAAACCTCATGCCGGAACCGGAATCTCTTCGATTCATTGGAGTGAACCCCCACCATTTGGCCGGTTCGCTGATTCCTGCTCCGTCCGGTCGGGTGGCTACCTCGGTTGCCGACAGCGGGTTTCACAAGGAGCTGACGCGACATTTTGAAGAGCGCGCCGGTTTGAAACTTTCTGAAGCAAACCGGAAACAGTTTGACAAGCTTTTTTTGGATGTTCTTTCGTTGCCCAAAGGCCGCGTGGCCGACGCGAAAGCACTTTCGAAAGAAATTGAAAAGGCGAAGTCTGGTTTTGAGAAAGCAAAGCCTCGCATGCGGGATTCGATTGCCGCAAGTGCGGTTCAAGTCGCTTTCAACTATACGTTGATTCATGGAATCAATTTGCTTTTGTTGAACCACGGCATTGATCCGGGAACGCTTCAACTCTCTCCAGAGAATGCCATGATTGCGCATCAACTAGGGACTTCCGCCGTTTTTTGGATGGAGTACAAAGCCAATCTCCGGCAGATGGAACGGGGTTTAGCGCCCTCCTCAGCACAAGCAGTCAATCCGTTATTTGCAGTAAAGTACGGAAAGAAAGGCCTCTTTTGGTCCTCGTTCGGCAATTGGGCCATTGATGTTGGAAAAAACGCCCTCCCGGGTGGCGGGGGAGGAAATCTCGTTTGGCAACACTTGCCCGGCTTGGCGGTTCGCTTTCTATTGGCTGGCGCCACGTACATGTTTCCCGAATGGAGCCACCGCGTGTCCCGTCCCCTGGTTGTTGCTGGGGAAAATGTCGTTTCTCGAATTCGCTGG
>JACRDJ010000137.1 GCA_016218635.1 Candidatus Iainarchaeum sp. | reverse complement strand
GGGTCTTAACCTTCGGCCTTCAGGCCGACACATTATTTTTGTAGAGGGATACCGCCACCTTTAGGTGGCGGAGGACGTCATCTTGGAATTAAAAAACCCGGCTTGATGTTCAGCCGGGCTTTCCAAACATTCCTTCGTAGAGGAGTGGTGCTCCGCTGGCGATTCCAAGAGGAACGAATGCCCAGTTAAGTCCCATTAAGGGCGCCATTTTGAGGTAAATGGCTCCGGCCACCAGAACGCATAGCACGGCGGCCACGGGGTATCCGATGCTTCCCTTCATGCGGGTGGTGGTGTAGGCGAATCCGGCGGCCATGATGAGCGCCCAGAATGCTCCGTAATTAATGCCTAATGCAAACAAGGGCACGATGCCCATCCAGGTACCGATGCTGACCAGCATTCCGACCACATTGACCGCGGTCCAGGCCCGGAATATTCGGTGTTTGAGAATATTGGGAATCCATACAATCATGCCCACTGTTCCGATGACCACGAGGGCAATCCATGCGTAGTGAATCATTCCAAAATAATCGGCAGGCTGCCAGAACTGCCATACTCCGAACCCCAGCAGGCAGATGACTCCCCACAGAAAAATGGCCTTCATGTGACCTGTTTTGAACATGGTTAATTCCTCCGTTAATTGCTGACTTCCACCTGTCCGGAAGCTTTCCGGACTCCGGTAGCGGGCCAGTACCCGGTGTAGGTGAACGATTTTTCGGCAACGAATTCAACGGTCTTGGTGGAGCCGTCCTTGCGGTAGCTGACTGTGAAGTACGGGCTCTTGATGTCGAGTCCGCCATGATAAATGTCTTCGTCATTGAATGAGAATGTGATGCGCACGGTGTCTCCTTTGCTCACGGTGATGGTGGCGGGATCAAAGTGCTGTTCGTCGGCAATAACGGTGAATTCTTTCACAGTGGGTTGGATTGCAGCCGGCGGAACCGGAGGCGTTGAAGGTTCGGGGGGAATCGTTTCAGTTGGCGTAGCCGGTTCGGTTGCGGGAGGCGTTTCAACGGCCGGCGGAGCTTCGGAGGGAGGGTTAGGCTGGTAATCGGGGGTGTTGGCGCCCGAATTCACAGGAGTCTGGGTGTTGGGTCCGGGCCCGGAAGGCACAAATGAATTATCCGTGTTGGTGGGGGCCGTCGACTGGACGGATTGCTGCTGGGTGCATCCGCTTATCAGCACCAGCACCATCAGGGCAAGGGCGGTCATTGTTTGGAGTGCCTTATTCATGGCTTTCTGGAAGTGCGTTTGGAATTTAAATCCTTCTTTGGGAACGGGGTTAAAATAGTTCTCGGCTGTTGGATGGGTATGGTTTTTCGGAAAATTTGGGAGCGGGTGAAACAACGTAGTCCGGACCTGAATCCAATGAAACTGTGGGGCCGTTTGAAAGACTGGAGTGACCGGGAAAACGATTCACTTCGGATTGAGTCCTTAAGGAATGAAATGGGGCATAATGCGTTTAATTTAAGGTCACTTCAGCAGGGCCGTTATTTTGCCGATCAGGCCAACCACCTGGCGGGGAATCCATATGTTCATTCCAATTTCATTCAGAGTTTCCTTAAGGGATTAGGGGATGCCGATTTTTTGACACGGAATGAGAAACGAAAGCTGCAGGAGGAACTTTCAGTGGGTAGGCAGAAAGGATTCCATGCTGAATTCGGGATTCTTTTAGAGGATCCGTTGAAGCTTTCTGCGGAGAAGGCCTTTGGGTTACTTAATTGCATTTGGAGTGATCCGTCGTTGCCCCTGAAAACCAGGGACGAACTATATAACGAATTTATTACCCGTCCCCGGGATGCGTTTTTGGGGGCGGACCCCCAAAGGGGACCTGCTGCGTGGGCGCGTTTCACGCGGGAACTGAAAATTCCGGAAGCAGATGTATCGCATCTGCCCAGTCTTAAATAGGGGCATTTTTTTCGGATGGCACGTAAAGGTCTTCGATGATTGCTTTGAGCGGGTTTTTAGGGTCCACGAGGACCGTCACGGTTCTTCCTTTTTTGAAGCTCCTGGTTTTGGCATTCAGGTGAACGGCCGTGTTGTTTTCGTACACGGTGTCTTCATGGGTGTACTGAAAGTATATTCTTCCACGGTCCCGTTCAGTCCACCAGTCGGTAACCTTTCCCGGAACCCGGGTTTCTTTCTCAAAAAATGACCGGATGTAGAGATACCTCCACCCAATCAGCTGAGCACCGGTCAGGAGCGCGCCCAGACCTATTTGGCCGAGAATGTGATTGTCCGTTTCCGGAATAAGCCGGTTTTCCGGAGACGGTGGGTTCAGGACTCCGTAAATTCCCGTATAGAAAATAAGTCCGATGCCTAAAAGAAAAGCCACTGAGAACAGCAGCGCAAAGTAGTCATTCCAGAAAAAGCTTTTGAGGGAAATGCGGGTCCGGGGTTCGTTCATTTTCTTTTCACGTCATCAGGTACTTGATTCCGTATCCGGCCAAAAACCAGAATGCGGGTTTGCCGGCCAGCCTTGAAACAAAGCGGCTGGGGCGGTCCATGTCCCCATGCTGGT
>JACRDJ010000009.1 GCA_016218635.1 Candidatus Iainarchaeum sp. | reverse complement strand
TTACCTATTTAAATCCCTAAACCCTTTGTTTAGTGCTTTATGGAACGCAAAGAGCTGTTGCTGGATTCCGTGCGCAAACTCATTGAATTGGGCGTGGGAGACGAAGAGATTTTATCCAATCTCACGGATGCCGGCGTTTCCAGGGCCGATGCGCGCTCGCTGCTTGAACTTGCCCGACCGGGCCCCAAACCGGTTTCTGAAAAGCCTACTCCGGTGATGGAGGACTTTCCCCGCAGAAGGAAGGCCGCCGAGACGCCCGTTGAAATCAAGCCATTCCGGGAAGAGAAAACGCCTTCCTTTGAATACAAACCCTTTGATTTTTCCTTCACCGCACCGGCCTCCGCTCCGTCTCCGGACATCAGTGCGCTCTGGGAGAAGGGCATCATCACCACCGTGGACGCCAAACTGGAGGAAATGCGCAGAATCCGCTCCGAACTGACTGAAGTGCTGGATTCCAAAGTGAACGAACGCATGGAGTCCGCCCTCAAGCGCGTGAACCTTCTTTTTGAATCCCAGAAAACCATTATTTTATCCAAGACTTCCTCGGAGCTTGAATCCAAATCCAGGGAAATTTCGGGCCTTATTGATGGGAAAATCACTGAATTGAAGTCCCTGAACTTCGAAGTCAAGAACTCGCTGAACGAACTCCGGAAAGAAAATCAGATGCTTAAAGTCAACATGGACATTTTTGAGTCCAAATCCGTGCAGCTTGATGACCTGCGTTCGAAGGCTTCCGCGGACGTGGGATCCGCCATGGCCAAGGCCAAAATGCAGACGGATTCCCTGCTGTCCGATTTTGTTCACCGCCGGGACGAACTGGAAGCCCGCGTGAACAAAACCCTTGAACTCCAGCAGAAAATCATGGAGGGACTCATGCAGGACGTCCGCCAGCGGCTGGACAAGGTGTTCGCGCAGAAGGAATCCGACCTGGTTGCCCGCGTGAATGAAAAACTCGCCGGACTCCAGGAACTCGAGCAGACCATTAACCCCGCCCGCATTGAAGAGGAATTCAAGCGCCTGCAGCGGGTGAACGAGGAACTCGAACGCAAGGCCACTTCGAACGAGGTGTTCATTAAATTCAAGGAAGAAATGCAGTCCTGGGCCCAATCGTATGTTTCCGAGTTTTCCGTGGAACTTAAGAATAACCTGCAGGAAATCCTGCAATCCAAGTCCCGCGAACTCGAAGACCGGCTTTCCTCCAAGACCCGGGCGCTGGACGAACTCAACCAGAAAGTGGACGTGCGCGAAATTGCGGTCATGATGGAGGAGCTGGAAACCTACAAAAAGCAGTTCGTGGGGGTCGTGAAGGAAAACGTGCAGTCGTATAATAATTCCAAAAAAGAGCTCACCGAACTCATGCTCTCGCAAAGCCGCTCCATTGACGAACGCATCAAGGCCATTGACGCCAAGATTGCGGAACTCAATACTTTTGAGCAGAATTTCGCGAAAGAAATGGGCATTGCGATGGAAAAGCTCACGGACCGGAAGAAATGAGTGGGCTCGAGCGGATTCGAACCGCTGACCACAGCGATGTCAACGCTGTATCATAACCACTAGACCACAAGCCCTTCAGTTATTTTCCCAGACAAAAAGCTTTAAAGCAGTCTTCTTGGGTTCACTGAATCTGCACGAGCGGCTCGTCTGTTTCGCCATGCGGGAACGAGCGTCCCCTTTCAGTGGGCCGATACCCTTTCGTGGTGGCGCAGGTTAATTTTTTGCCGCGTTTGATTGCAGGTACCAAGAGCCCCGCTCCGTGAGATGGCGCTTCGTTTTTGCCGGTGCTTTCATTGAGCCGTTTGATGAGTTTGCAGGCTCCGCAGACGGTTTGGGTGGTGACCTGGCCGCATTGCACGCATTTTTGGAGGTTGGCTTTTTGCCTGAATTCTTCTTTGGCCAGCATGGGTTTTAATTGCCTGAAGGAGGAAAGCAGGGCAAATTTGCTTCCGGGAAGATTTGCTTCCAGGTCATTAATCGCTTTACGGAAATGATTGCGTTTGGCCATCCAGCTATACGGACAGCATTCGTCCGAGTAATGGGGAATTCCGGCGAGGTTCGCGTAGGCCATCACTTCTTTTTCAGGACATTCATAGAGGGGCTTGATGCGGGGCACGAATCCTTCGAGTTCGTGGTTCCCGCTGCGGGGTCCCAGGCGGGCGAGGCGGAAGAGGTCTCCCGTGAAGAGGTTCATGGCCACGGACTGCATTTCGTCATCGAGGTTGTGCCCGGTGGCCAGCTTGGTGGCCTTCATTTCAATGGCCTTGCGGTTAAGGATTTCCCGGCGGAAGGTTCCGCAGTATCCGCAGCTGCTGCCGAGTTTCGGGTTTTCCTGAATTTTTTGGAACACTTCGGTGGTGGAGTATCCGACTTCTTCCTGGTGTTTGGCCACTGTGTAGGGAATGCCCCATTGTTCGCATCCGTCCACCGCTTTGGCAATGGCTTTGTCCCGGTATCCGGGAATGCCTTCATCCAGCATTAATGCGTGCAGGGAAATGGTTTTTCCGAGGATTTTTTGAAGCAGGAATAAGGTGGCCATGGAGTCTTTTCCGCCGCTGACCCCGACCACGACTTTGTCCTTGGGTTCAATGAGGCGGTTGACGCGGATGGTTTTTCGCACGCGTTTCTCAAAAAAATGCAGGAAGTGCTTTTTGCAGAAGTAATGGGGGCCATACGCGAGGGTGATCACCGAGGGCTCTCCGCATTCCTGGCAGGGATTCATACCGGAATTCCCTGAAAAGGTTTTTTATAGGGAAATTATCCGACGGCTACTTCCACGGTGGTCAGCAGTTTTTGGCCCCGGTTTTTCTTGATTTCAGTCAGTTCCTGTGGGGTCACGGATTCAAGGTGAATGGTGAGTGCTTCCTTCAGGTTCGAGATGGCTTGTTCAAACGTTTTTCCTTGGGGTGCCACATCGAGGTCAGGGCACCAGGAAGTAAAACTTTTTCCTTCCGGAAAAACCACTGCTGAAAAGCCAAGGATTTTCATATCTAAACTACAGGCACAATGGCATATATTTTCTTTTTTGCCCGTCAGTCCGGGTTTGAGCTGGAAGATTTTATCGCACTTTTCTGACTTCAACCACTGGTTTTTTAAGCCATTGGGGGGAATGATGAGTTACTTCAATTCACTTAATTGTAGGGATTTTTGTGCCTTTTTTAGCCAAAGTTTCTGAAACATTCGAAAAAGAGTTCGCCCGCAAGAAGGATGCGGACTATGATTATCGCTCCATGCTGCGCGAGCGCCTGATGCGCTGGCGAAAGGAAGAGTCTTCCGTGGTGCGCGTGGACAAGCCCACCAATCTTCCCAGGGCCAAATCCCTTGGGTATAAGGCCAAGCAGGGCGTTCTGGTGGCGCGCGTGCACATCCGCAAGGGAAGCGGAATGCACACCAAGCCCTCCAATGCCCGGCGCCCCAAGCGGATGGGAATCTCCAAGCTCACCCGCCGTAAGTCCATTCAGTCCATGGCTGAAGAGCGCGCGGCCCGCAAGTACCCGAACTGCGAGGTACTCAACTCCTATTGGGTAGGCGAGGACGGCCAGAACAAGTTTTTTGAAGTCATTTTGGTGGACCGAACGAATCCTTCCGTGATGGCGGACGTGCACTTAATGGATGTAGTCGCTACCCAGCATAAGGGACGCGTATTCCGCGGGCTCACTTCTGCCGGAAAACGGGGCCGGGGACTGCATAACCGGGGCCGCGGTGCTGAAAAAGCCCGTCCTTCCCTGCGTGCCCACGGCCGCATGCTCAAGTAACCTTTTTTCTTCTTTTGCCTGTTTGCCATTACAGGGATGACTGTGCACGACATTGTTTTTTGGAATGATCCGACCGGATTGGAATCCTCCGCCGTTGCGTGGGGGGTTTCCCGTTACCTGATCGCAAAATCCTTTGAGTCGGTGGCCGAGCTTAAATCATTCAAGGAAAAGCTTTCCTCCTATCCGCATGTAGGGGTCTGCTGGCTGGTTTCCCAAAAGGATGCTTCCCGGATTGCTTCAGGGAAAGCGTATGCGGACGCGATTGCCGCCTGGGGCGGAAACCTGGCCGCCAACCAGTGGGCACTGAATGCCAAGGGACTCCATTACCTGTTTTTTGCGCCTCAGACGCAACGCCTGGAAGTGGATGCGGGGCTCGCGCAGGCATCCAGGCAGCAGAACTGCCCCGCTGTTTTTTTCTGGAATGATTTAATGGATGCTTTTCAGGACGAAAACAACGGAGTGGAGAATAGCCAGCGGAAGTTCCTGCGAAGCACGGCCTCCCGAAGGGAGTCCTCGTACTCGCCGGACGGGTCGGCGCACCAGGCGAAACTGGTGGAGTGGGTGAACCGCCTTCAGGGCCTGGGTGCCACCTGGCAGGGGGTCGGCGGAGTAGTGCATTGTTTTTCGGGTGCCCAAAAATTGTCTGAACTGCGGAATCCCAGGGATTTGAGCTGCA
>JACRDJ010000136.1 GCA_016218635.1 Candidatus Iainarchaeum sp. | reverse complement strand
TGCTTCCGGGCAGATTATATGCCTCAATGTCCCGTTCATAGGCGGGTCCTACCTGGATGAGGACTTTTGTTTTAAGGCTTGGCATGACTTTGCTCCAGCGGGTCGGTTTGTCTGTCAGTGCTTCCATGGGTAGGTATAGTGAAGGACAAAAAGAATTAGACAGGCATTTCCTGAATACCTGCCGTAAACACAGTAATTCGGCTTTCCTGGGAAAGTATTTGCCTGTTTCGTCCAAAAATTAATGTCACTAACTATAGTTGACTCGGTGTAAGGCCATTTAGGAGTGTCATTGTGGTTTTCTCGGAGTTACTTTAAAATCAATTACGATTTGGTCTGTGCGGGCGCTGAAAGGCCGCACCACGCGCTTGAAGAGAACCCGGGTTTTTTTCTTTTTTTCCTTGGCCATTTCCTTCACTGCTTTGAGGCCTAATCCAAACGGATCCGTTTTTTCCCCAAAAAAATAGAAATGAATGATTCCCCCTGATGGCTTGAGGCACTCAAACGCCTCGGAGAGAAAGGTGCTTCCGGTCTTGGGCAAGGGCATCACCACCCGGTTGCATTTTCCTTTCAGGTATTTGGGGACAATCTCCTTCACATCCCCCTCAATTATTTCAATTTTGTTTTCCGCCTTGTTGAGACGAAGGTTTTCCTTCATATCCTCAACCGCTACGGGGTTTAATTCAACCGCGAACGCTTTTTTCATCGGTGAATTTTTGGCAAACACGATTGGAAATGGTCCCACTCCGGCAAACAAGGCCGCCACCACTTCGTCTTTCTGGATTTCGCGGGCAATCCTTAAGCGCTCGGTGGACAGGCGGGGGGAGAAAAAAACCTTTCCCAGCGAAATGCGGAACGTGCACCCGTTTTCCCGGTATTGGGCAAATTTCTTTTTTTCTCCGGCCAGAAAACGAAGGGGCTGAATGCGGAATTCTCCCTGCGTGGCCCCCTTTTTGGCGTACACGGACTTAATGGCCGTATTGACTTCCGTTAATGCCAACGCGATTTTTTTTTCCTTTTTTTTGAGTTCGGACGGGATTTCCAGGATAGCCGTATCGCCCAGCGTGTCAAAGGCACGTTTCACGAACGCCATTTCTTCTTCCGTCAGCCGGCCCAAGAGGGCCTCTTTAAGGTTTCGGGGTTTTTTTTTCTGAATGCCGTTCATTGCGCCACAACCTATATTAACTGAATTAGGCTTAAAATAAGCGATGAACCTGGAAGGAATCTGGCAGGAATTCTTCGTTCGCCCGGCCACGGACCCCTCCGTGCAGGGATACAATCTCGTGAACACCCTGGTGTATGGGGGCATTCTGCTGGCCTTCTGTTTTTTTGTGCTCTTTCCTTTTCTGGACAAAAAAAAGATTTCATTCAATTTCCATTTCTTTCTGGCACTCCTGCCCTTCATTCTCTTCGGAACCCTTCTGCGCGCCCTCAATGAACTGGGTATTTTTTCACAGACCCTTAACCCGCTTGAAATCGGATTTTATACGTTCACTCCCGGCGTATGGATTGGAACGGCCCTGATTACCGTTTGCGGACTGCTTCTGGCCCGCCGGTTTTCTTTCGGCGGACTTTCATTCGAGCAAAAGTTTGGCTTGATCGGTTTTCTGGTCGTTCTGCCGGTACTCCTGTTTTCCCTGCTTAACTGGACGGAGGTATGGCATTTCGTGATTGCAGCCATCCTGGTGGCCGCCGTGGTGGTGGCCGTATATGTGATTGTCCGCCATTTCCGTCCCGCGTTCTTCTCCGACCGCCTTAATCTCATGGCCATAATCGGGCAGGCGCTGGATGGCACCGCCAGCTTTTACGCCATCACCTACTGTGCGTACTCCGAACAGCACCCGCTTTCCGAAGCCATTCTTTCCACCAGCGGCCCGGCATTCATTTTCATCAAGATTGGCCTGGTCCTCCCCATCCTTTATTATGTTGACAAAGACATTTCGTCTCCGAACATGCGGGGATTCGTGAAGGTCATGGTGTCGATTCTCGGATTCGCCACTGGACTGGCCAGCCTGCTTAAACTCGGAATCATCGGGTGCTGAAGTGCTTTATCTGATTGGAATCGGATTAAACCCCAAACACCTCACCCAGGAAGCCCTCGAATGCATTCGTTCCGCGGACCCGGTCTTTTTGGAAACCTATACCTCCGCGTACGCGCAGGGGTCCCTTAAGGAACTCAGGGAACTTACCGGGAAAGAAATTTTTCCCATTCAGCGCGTGCACGTGGAAGAGCAGCTGGACTCCATTCTGGCATCCGCGCAATCCAATTCTGTGGCCCTGCTGGTGTTCGGGAACGTTTTTTCGGCCACCACGCACGTGCAAATCCTTCTCGAAGCCAGGGAGAAAGGCGTGAAAGTCCGCTTTATTCCCGGCATTTCCGTTTTCTCTTTCCTGGGCGCGAGCGGGCTGGATGAATACCGTTTCGGGCGCGTGAGCACGATTGTGTTTCCCTCCGAGCACTATGCGCCGGACAGCTTTTTTGATGCCATTGAATCCAACCAGAAAATGGGGCTGCATTCGCTTTGCCTGCTCGACCTCGACCCTGCCCAGGGCCGGTTCATGCGTGCCTCCGAAGCACTGGAAATCATTCACCAAATTGAACTCAGGAAAAAAAAGAATCTTCTCTCTTCGGTTCCGCTGGTTATTCTGGCCGGAATGGGAAGCGAATCACAGCAGATTAAGGCCGGGTCATTCAAGGAACTGCGGGAATGGAAGTGCGAAGTATTCCCGCAGTCGCTGATTGTCTGCGGAAAATTAACGGAAAAAGAAAAAGAGGCATTAAGGGAACTGCATGGCTGGAATGGCAATGGATAAAAGGAATGGGGAACCGTAATGACCGGAAAAGAAAATGAGCTAAAAGAACGCGTGCAGCATTATCGGAAACTCACGGAAACCGCGCTCAACAAAGTTCGCTTGATGGAAGAACTCAGCGAAAAAGAGCAGCGGACCGCAAACGATTTCATGGAAATGGCCCGCAATTATTTTTCGGATGCCGGCTTTTTTGAACAAAAAGGCGAGCTCCTGCTGGCGCTGGCGGCCTATTCCTACGCGCATGCCTGGCTGGATGCGGGCGTGCGGGCACGGTTATTCAACGCGTTCGGGGATGACCGGCTTTTCACGGTGCCCTAATACTGGCTTTCAGATTCGTGGAGGCCAGACCAGACTGTTCAGTTTTTGCACGAAGTCGCGGAACCCCTTGTCCTGAATGCAGTACCTGCTAACGGTGTCCTTTTCGGTTGGGTCTCCTGCAGTAAAAATCTCCAGTTTTTCGGTTGAGCCATCCAGGCAGTTGGGGTTGCTTAAGTTCCGGTTAAAAACCCGGTCGGCAGGCCGGATAAAACGGGTGGCGTTCAGGGCAGTCCATAATTCGTCCATTTCGTCAGAGGAACGGTTCCAGTCGTTTTCGTTCATACCTCAGTCCCTCTTGTTTGGATATAGTGAATGGTTCCATCCGCTGAAAGCGTTATTTTAACCTCGTAATTCTTGAATCTGTTGTTCATTTCATAATTAAGAGACCCATAACCCCGCTCCGGCGGCCTTTCCATGCAACCGCTCATGAGGATGAACAACCCCATTATGCCTGCAAACAGCCATTTCATACAATTCCGTCTTCTCAAAGTCAATTTAAACCTGCTCAAATTGTTCGGAACAGACCTAACTGGAACAGAGGCAGTCTTTTTTGCTATAGGACTCTTTTCTTGAGCCGGGCATACAATCGCTCTTTCCAGTTCAACCGGAAAATGCTCCCAAAATCCGCAATGATGGCAATACCTTTTCCCGTTTTGGGGTCAACTGCCCTAAAGAATGTGTCCTCTTCGGCCGTATATCCTTCTTTTTTCAGGATGATTCTCTGGCGCTGCATGTCCTGCTTGGATTCTTTTTCTTGTTCTTCGGAAAGCTTTTTTGGAAGGTTCAGCCGTGTCATGACCAGGGTCTTTTTTCCGTTTCGGGTGAGCAGGCGAACGGTTGGCCGGATTCGCAGGCCCAGTTTTTTTCCCCGATTAAGTTCCTTAAGCTCTTGCATGGCCTGAAATTGTTTTTTGGGTGAAAAAAGGTTTGGAAAATCGCTGTGAACGTTACTATTTTTTGGATAGAATTCTTTTTCAGCCATTCTCACTGTTTTCTCCTTTCCTTTCGGTGATCGAACGATTACATCCACGTTGTAAACTTTTCCGTCCAAACTAAGGCCAGTTTCTTCTCTTCTCCGCACTTCCCGAATAAAGCTGTCCTTCACCCGGTGCCCTTTCATTTTCACTTTCGGTGTTCTCCACTGATTGGCCCATGCAAGGGCTTTTTTGAGTAAGTGAAGCGGCATACAGGAAGGATGACGAAAACCTTTATTAATTCCCTTTTCCCTATTGTTGCCTGTTATGGGCATTTATGATGGTCAGATGGTGTTTCCGCAGGTGATTCCGGCGGGCTCGGGCCGTCTGCTGGTGCTGATGGCTGCTGTGCTCGTGCTCCTGGTGGCCGGATACGGATTGCTTTCCTGGCTTTCCACGCCCCAGCCCCTGCAGCTGGAATTCGAGAAAAACCCCGTGCGGGCGAATGAATCCAATTTCTTAATGAAAATAACCGTTTCCAATACCACGGGCACCAATGCTTCCAGCGTACTCGTAAGCGCCCAGCCCCGCACTCCAAACGCCAAGCTGGTTTTAGCCATTGAGAAAAGCGGACGCATTGGGGGCATGGCAGCCGGAGAATCCCGTCAGGTGAACGTGCTCATTAACCCCGTGGAAGGAATTTTGCCCGGCAGTTACTGGATTGACGTGCAGGCCAGCCTGAACGGGGAATTCTTCTCTAAGTCCATTGAACTCAGAATAGAGCCGTAATTGTTTAGTGAATGACCGAAAATTCCGTGAATTCTTCTTTTGGTGGATTCCATTTGACTTCAATGCGTTCCACTTCTGAGGCCGGAGGGCCTACCTGAAGGGTTTTGAGCCATTTCTGGATGGCCATGATTTCGCCCTGCGCGCAGAATTCCACGCTTCCATCCTGGGCGTTCTTGACCCATCCCCTGATGTTGAGTTCCTGGGCATGCATGAATGCAAACTGCCGGAATGAAACCCCTTGAACGGTTCCGATTACCTTTCCGTTCACCTGACGCATGGTTTCCCTTCTTAAAATTTTTCTCCCAACGGCTATTATGGCGCGTTTGTCCTTTTTCTATGTTACTTTTGGTTCCCGCAAAGAGGCCCGAAGGGTGGTGGAGGTATTGCTGGCCGAAAAACTGGTTTTCTGCGTGAATATCCTGGGATCCAGCGAATCCCATTATTTCTGGAAGGGAAAAAAGGAGTCCGCGCGGGAAACGGTGGCCTTGCTGAAAACGTTTTCCTCGAAGCGGAAGAAACTGCTTTCCCGCGTGCGGGAACTGCATTCGTTTAAAGTGCCCGCTGTGGCGGAAATTCCGATTAAGTACGTGAACCCGGAGTATGAACGGTGGGCGGAGGGTGTGCTGAAACAATAGGGTTCCCTGCGAGGGATTTAATAACATTTTAGAGTGATAACCGTGTATGTCTATTCGGGTTTTTGTCACGGGCGGAACGTTTGATAAGGAATATAATGAGCTGACGGGAGCTCTTTTTTCAAGGATACGCATCTGCCGGAAATGCTTGCTTTAGGGCGTTCGCGGGTTCCGGTGGACCTTCGGACCCTGATGATGATTGACAGCCTGGACATGAGCGATGCGGACCGGGAAACCATCGCCCAAAACTGCCTCAAGGCCTCCGAGAACCGGATTATCATTACCCATGGAACCGACACGATGGTGGAAACCTCGCGGGTTTTGGCCCAGAAAATTAAGGGCAAGGTTATTGTTCTGACGGGGGCCATGATTCCCTATAAGTTCGGAAGCTCGGATGGGTTGTTCAACCTGGGCAGTGCACTGGCATTTGTTCAGGTTCTTCCGCCGGGAGTTTATGTGGTGATGAACGGCCGTCATTTCAGCTGGGATAACGTCCGAAAGAACAGGAAAACCGGCGAATTTGAAGAAATCAAATAAACGGATTCCACGAAAAAAGGGCCGAATCGGGCCACAGATATTGTTACAAATACGTAACGAAATTACAAATTTTCGTTACATTAATGTAACGGTTTTTAAACTGTTCCTTGTAATATTCATGCATGGAAAAAGAGAAAATGGTGACGAGGGTTCTTGAGGCGAATGCCGAGGGCTTAAAGCGGATTGAGGGAATAGAAAAGAAGCGGTTCGTTTACGGGAACCTGCTTAAGGTCGTAAAGGAAAAAGAGTATTTTTTGGGCATTACCGGGCTGCGCGGGATCGGCAAGACCGTGCTCTTATTGCAGTTGGCCAAGGACACCAACGGCGTTTATTTTTCGGCGGATGACCGGGAACTGCGCGGCGTGGACCTCTATAACATCGTGAGAGCCATTTCCGAAGCCGGGCACCGGAAGCTTTTTGTGGACGAAATTCATGCCAAAGCCAAATGGGACGGGGACCTGAAAACCATTTTTGACGAAAAACTCGCCAACATTGCCTTCTCTGGCTCTTCAGCCATCCAGCTCAAATCACTTAAAGCAGACCTTTCCAGAAGGGTAGTCATTGAGCACTTAAAGCCGGCGGGATTTAGGGAATGGCTGACTATCAAGAAAGGAATTGACGCCCCCAAACTCACCTTAAAAGAACTCCTGAAAAACAAGGCGGAAATAGTCCGAAAATACGCTCACCTCAACAACCATCTCCAGGAATACTACGAGAACGGCGGCGTACTCTATACCGCCAAAACATACTTCTACAAAACAGTCATTTCCACCATCGAAACCATTGCTGCCAAAGACCTTCCCGCCACCAAAGGATTCAGCAAAGACACCGAAGAAAACTTCTTCAAACTCCT
>JACRDJ010000138.1 GCA_016218635.1 Candidatus Iainarchaeum sp. | reverse complement strand
TGGGAAAAAATAACCTCCATACGGGAAAAGGAATACAATGACTGGGTGTATGACCTGGTGGTTCCCGGCATTCACAGCTTTGTCGGAGGAACCAAACCCATGCTGCTGCATAACACCCAATGGTGTTTTCAGACCGCTGTCACCGTGCAGACGCCCCCTGAAAGTGGAGGACTTTCCGGAAACTGTCTCTACATTGATTCCGAAAACAGTTTTCGCCCGGAGCGAGTAATTGCCATCGCCAATCACATGGGGCTCGACACCGAAAAAGTACTCAAAAACATTTTCGTGGCCCGTGCCTACAATGCCGACCACCAGATGCTCTTGGCGGAAAAAGCATCGGAAATGGTGCGCGAACACAACATCAAGCTGGTGATTGTGGATTCCCTTACCGCCCAGTTCCGCTCCGAATTCATCGGCCGCGGCATGCTGGCCGACCGCCAGCAACGGCTCAACAAGCACATGCGGGTGCTGCAGCGCCTGGCGGAAAGCTATAATGTGGCCGTGCTGGTCACCAACCAGGTGATGGAACGGCCGGACATGCTCTTTGGGGACCCCACGGCCCCGGTGGGCGGAAACGTGGTGGCCCATGCCAGCAAGACCCGGCTCTACCTGCGCAAAAGCAAGGAAAACACGCGGGTTGCCAAGCTCGTGGATTCGCCTTCGCTGCCGGACGGGGAAGCCATCTACCAGGTCACCGAAAACGGAATCGAAGACACGGAGTAAGATTAAAAAAAGTATCGCGCAGTAAGAAGAACATGCACACCAGCCGAATCGGGTGGGTTTTCTTCTTACTGCTGCTCCTGCTTCCATTCGGGTTCAGCGCATCCATCCAAAAAGTGCACCTGACCGGACAAGGAATCGGGATCCCCTCCAATGAAGACGGGGGGTTCACATTCGTCCGCATGATTTTGGCCCAAAAAGAAAACGGGGAAAATGTGGGATTGTTGTTTTTGGGCGCCACCAAAATCAAACTTGCAAACGCCCAATTCAGCGCCGAAACCTGGACCAGCGAACTGTTCACAGGCGCCAGCAGGGACTTCACCAAACCCTTCGGCCGGCTCACCATCACCCCCTATGAAAAATCAGGCACCACTATCTGGAAAGGGAGCCTGCAGGCTGAGCAAAATTACGACCTATACCTGATTCAGACCACCCCGCGGGAAAAACCATGAAAGCCCTGCCCGCCATTCTGCTTATTCTGCTTTTATTGAGCGCCTGCATTCAAAGCACGCAGGCACCGCCCGCAAACAATGATGACAATACGGACACAGAACTCGAAAAAATACTCAACCAGTCCACGCATTCCAGCGAAGAGACCGTACTGGACGAACTGCAAAAAAGCTTCGGGTAACTACTCAAACCCCAGAACCCCTAATTTCAGAATATTCGGGGAAAATTTTGCAAGCGCATCCGGCAGGCGCTTGAAGGAAACCACTTTGGTGAGGGTTTCATTCATTTTTTTGCGCAGGAACGCAGACTTCTCCAAACGGGCAATCAATTCCACCCAGCCCGCGTGCGTGCGACCCGCAATCCCCTTAACTGTCAGCTGCTTTCCGCCCAGGGTTGCCTTGAATTCCTTATTCCCGAAAATGACTTCATGATAGGGGCGCCCCGCAATCTGCTGGCCCTTTTTCTTGGGAAGCCCAAACATCACCAAGGTACCATTATGGCGGAGCAAGGGAATGGCCGCATCCACCACCTGCGGGGGACCGGCCGCATCAATCACGGCATCCAGCATCTTTCCATCCGTCAGGGAAGCGATTTTTTTCACTAAGTCCGTCTTGGTGGGATCAATAACCGCATCCGCCACGCCAAACTTTTTGGCAAACCGCCTGCGCTGCGGAGAGGGCTCAATCAGGAAAACCTGTTCAACGCCCAGTTCCTTTCCAAAAAGCGAAGCATTGGTTCCATGCAGTCCGCTCCCGAAAATACCCACAGAACGGACCCCGCGTTCGTGCAGGAAACTGGCCAGTTTCCATCCGTTTCCGGCCGGCTCCAGCAAAGAAGGATGGATGGAAGAATAAATTTTTTTGGAAATTTTATAAACACTGGTATGCGGGGCACTCACATACTCCGCAAACATTCCACTCCGCGGACGCGCCCGCACGCCATCCGCACGCAATGGCCCAAACACCCCAAAAATTCCTTCCTGGGGATAAAGCGGACCCTTCACAAAATCAGGGTCCTCCGTATAATGGGATTCCATAGCCACCCGGTCCCCCACAGAAAAACCGGAAACCTTCGAACCCACGGCCACCACGATGCCGGCCCCCTCATGGCCCAACACGATTCCCGGAAAAACCTGGTTTTCCCGGGACCAGTTATCGCGGGCCAAAACCTGCAAATCCGTCCCGCACACGGACAAACGGGTCACCCGAACCAATACATCCATATCCTTCACTACCGGAACCGGAACGGTCTGAAGCTTCATTCCCCCCTTGGGCAAAAGCACGTATCCCTTCATTTCCAACGGAATGGTTGAAAATTTAGACATACCCCAATTCCCGACCACCCCCATAAAAACCTTTCGTTGAAAAACAAAGCAGCGATCGCTCTTTGACGAAATGAATAACCCCCGTAAAAGAAACAATTAATAGCAACAAGAAAAATAAGGGTAAGGAAGCATAAGTGGTGCCATCTGAGAAAAAAGGAGCTGATGGGATGCAGAAACCGGTTGATTTTTTCAGAAAAGAAGTGAATGAACTGAAGGCCTCCGGTCTGAACTGGAACCTGCGCGAACTGCAGAGTGCCTCCACCCCCAACTGCATGGTGGATGGAAAAAAGGCACTCATGCTCTGCTCGAATAATTACCTGGGGCTCTCTGATCACCCGAAAGTGAAGGCCGCCGCCATCGCGGCCGTCAAAAAGTACGGGGCCGGAAGCGGAAGCGTCCGCGCCATCGCCGGAAGCATGAAACTGCATTTTGAACTCGAAGACACCATTGCTTCATTCAAGAAAAACGAGTCCGCCCTCTATTACCAGACGGGTTTTGCCGCCAACGCCGGGTTTTTGCCTGCATTCCTGCGCGAAGGAGACCTCGTCATCTCGGACGAACTCAATCACGGCTCCATCATTGACGGGGTGCGATTGGGAAAAGCCGAAAAGGCCGTCTTCCCGCACGCGAACATGGATGGGTTACGGAAAGTGCTCGAAGAAGCGGAAACGAAAAATTACCGGAAAACCCTGATTGTAACGGACGGGGTTTTCTCCATGGACGGAGACATTGCTCCATTGGACGGAATCCAGAAACTGGCCAGTGAATTCGGGGCGTTCACATACGTGGATGATGCCCACGGGGACGGAGTGCTCGGAAAAAACGGAAGCGGAATCGTGAATCATTTCAACCTGCACGGAAAAATTGACGTGGATATGGGAACCTTCTCGAAGGGATTCGGGGTTGTCGGCGGATACGTGAGCGGCAACCAAGACATGACCGAGTTTGCATTCAACAAATCCCGCACCTGGCTCTTAAGCGGCTCCGCGCCCCCCGCCACCGCAGCGGCCTGCATGGCAGCCATCAAAGTCTGTCAGAAGGAACCCCAACTCTTCAAAAACCTCTGGGACAACACCCACTACTTCAAGAAAAAGCTCAAGGAAGCCGGATTCAATACCGGAAAATCGCAAACCCCCATCACCCCCGTCATTTTGGGCGAGAATGAAGTGGCCCGCGCTTTCAGCCAAAAACTCTTTGAGAACGGAATTTTCGCATTACCCATCGTTTTCCCCATGGTTCCGAAAGGAACCGCCCGCATCCGCACCATGATGACCGCGGCCCACACCCGCAAACAACTGGACTTTGCGGCAGAAACGTTTGAAAAAATCGGGAAAGAACTTAAGGTACTCCACTGAACGCCCCACCTCTTTTAATCCCAGTGCACGAAAATTAGGCTATGAAGCAGACCTATTGCGGCATTCCCGTGCAATCCCGGTTTTTTCTTTCCCCCATGATGGCGTTCACCATCCGGCCGTTCCGCATTCAGGCCATGGAATACGGGGCCGGGTTCTGTTTCACGGAAATGGAGCACGCTTCCGCCATCATTCACTCCCAAAAAACCCGCGAACGCCTCGTGCCCACCCCTCCCGAAATGCCCTGCGGGGTTCAGCTGGCCGGACACGATACCAAAATATTCCTGGAAGCCCTCGAACAGGTGGAAAAACATTTTCCGCTCATTGACCTTAATTTCGGATGTCCCTCCAAGCGCATCCTGGAAACCCAGTGCGGTTCCTGGTTGCTTAAAGACCTTCCCAAAATGAAGCAGATCATCTCCGACGTGGCAGCCGCCACGGACAAACCCGTCACCGTGAAAACCCGTATCGGGTTTGACTGCAATCAAGTGGAAGAAATCGTGAAAATGGTGGGGGCCACCAAGGCCCAATCACTCACCCTGCACGGGCGAACCACCCTGCAGGGATTTGGAGGAAACGCGGACTGGGAAGCCATCAAAGCAGCCAAACAGCACAGCCCCATCCCCATTGTCGGAAACGGGGACATTGCGGACGGGAAGACGGCCCGCGAAAAAATAGAAGAAGGGTTCTGTGATTTTGTGCTCATTGGGCGAAGAGCCATCGGAAACCCCGGCATTTTTTCAGAATGCATGCAGCGGCCCGCTCACTCCAAGCGATTGCAGCTGGAACGGTTCCTGGAACTGGCCCGGCAAACCCAGGAAGAAATTCCCGTGGTCCGGAACGGAATCATGGCGTTCACGAAAGGAACCCCCCACAGCAGCCCGCTCCGCGAACAGATTGGAAAAATGCATGGCCTGGAAGAAATTGTTGAATTCGTGGCCCTTAATCCATTAACCGCATGAACAGCTGGTGAATGCGCAGGTCGGCGGTCAGTTCCGGGTGAAAGGTGGAAACCAGCATGTTTTTCTCCCGGGCCAGCACCACGTCTTTTCCGGCATGCGCCAGCACTTCAACCCCCACTCCCGCATGAATGCGGGGGGCCCGGATAAAAACCGCATGAACGGGTTTGGGGAATCCCTTCACGGAAAGGTCTTTTTCAAATGAATCCAGCTGGGCTCCGTACGCATTGCGTTCCACGGAAATGTTCATCAACGGCATGAAGGACTTCTCCCCGGCAATGGATTTGGCCAGCACAATGGCCCCCGCACAGGTTCCATACACCGGCATTCCCTTGCGCACCCGATGCTCCAAGGAGTGCTTGAGCCCTTCCTGTGTGAGCAGATAACGCAGAGTAGTGGATTCGCCGCCCGGAATAATCAGGGCATCCGCACAATCCAGGGAAACGGAATCCGTCACACGGACCGGAATCCCACCGGAGCGGAACACGGAACGCATGTGCTCCGCAAAACTTCCCTGCAGGGAAAGGACTCCCACCCGTTTTTTTTCCACTAAAATCCCCGTTTGGCCAACCGAATCGGAAGGGAACCCATCTCCAGTCCGCGCATGGGTTCCTCCATGTGCTCGCTGGCCTTCATCACCCGTTCGGGGCGATCAAAGTAATGCGTGGCCTCCACAATGGCGTGAGCGGTCTTAAGCGGATGAGAGGATTTGAAAATCCCGGAACCCACAAACACTCCCTCCACCCCCAATTGCATCACCAGTGAAGCGTCCGCCGGAGTCGCAATCCCGCCGGCAGCAAAATTCACTACCGGCAAACGACCCGTTTCCCGAACACTTTTCACCGAATTAAGCGGAACCCCCATTTCCTCCGCTGCAGCCGACAACTGCTTGGCTGACATTTTTTTCAGCAGCAGGAACTCGCTTTGAATGGCCCGAATGTGACGGACGGCCTCCACCACATTGCCGGTTCCGGCCTCTCCCTTCGTTCGGATCATGGCAGCCCCTTCGTGAATGCGGCGCAGGGCCTGACCCAGGTCCACCGCCCCGCACACAAACGGAACCGCAAACCGGGTCTTATCAATGTGAAATTCCTCATCCGCCGGTGTCAGCACCTCGGACTCGTCAATGAAATCGACTTTAAGGGCCTCCAGCACCTGGGCTTCCGCAAAATGACCGATGCGGGCCTTGGCCATCACCGGAATCGAAACCACCCGCTGAATTTCCTTTATTTTCCTGGGAGCCGCCATACGCGCCACTCCTCCGGCAGCTCGAATGTCCGCCGGAACCCGCTCCAAGGCCATTACCGCCACCGCCCCTGCACGCTCCGCAACCCTGGCCTGACTGGCATTCACCACATCCATGATGACGCCGCCTTTAAGCATCTGCGCCAGACCGGATTTCAGCGTAAAAGAAGAAACACTCAACCAAATCCCTCCTATCTATTTTCTGCTCAAATAATTAAAAAAAGAACCGTTATTCCAAACAAAGGCCCGATTCGATCAGCCCCCGCTACTGCGGGAACCCCTCCAACAGGCCTTGAACCACCTTCCGCGGATCCGGTGCACTCACAACCGCGGAAGCCACAAACACCCCGATTGCACCCAATTCAAAACTTTTCCGCACATCCGCCTGCGAATGAATGCCGGCCCCCACCACGAGCGGAACCCTGCCAACCGATTGCACGGCGGCCGCAATCAATTCAGGTTTGGCGGAAGAAACCGAAATTTTTCCTCCGATTAATTCCGGAGGCTCCACCGCAACAAAATCCGGGCCCAAACCGGCCACCGATTTTGTCCGCTCCAACGACTCCGCACAAACCATGACCCGCAGTCCGGCTTCCCTGGCCCGACGCAGTGATGCCTGCAGCAATTCATCTGAAATTTTGTGTTCCGCATGATTGAGAACCGTTCCAACGGCTCCGGCCTCCTTTACGGCTTCCGGCAAAACCGCCCCCGTGTGCGCTC
>JACRDJ010000013.1 GCA_016218635.1 Candidatus Iainarchaeum sp. | reverse complement strand
ACTGCAACAAATATAGTATTTGGAAAAGGAAATCCTGAAGCAAAAATATTTTTCATCGGCGAAGCTCCAGGAGCAAATGAAGATTTGCAAGGACTCCCATTTGTGGGCGCAGCAGGAAAAGAGCTGGATCGATTGCTTCACTTGGCCGGGCTTTCGCTCGAAGACGTGTATGTGGCCAACATCCTCAAATACCGTCCGCCCGGGAACCGGAATCCCTTGCCGGACGAAATCCGTGCCCACACGCCT
This sequence comes from Candidatus Iainarchaeum sp., assembly GCA_016218635.1. Lineage (GTDB taxonomy): Archaea > Iainarchaeota > Iainarchaeia > Iainarchaeales > JAFGBZ01 > JACRDJ01. The sequence continues at coordinate 2,124 of JACRDJ010000013.1, read as the reverse complement.
TTCCTGGTGGAACAGATCCAGATCATTGCGCCCAAAGTGGTGGTCACGCTGGGAAATTTCTCCACCAAATTCGTGCTGGCGGGCTTTGACGTGGACAAAATGAACGACGTGGAAGGAATCACCAAGCTCCGCGGAGCTCCCAAGCTGATGCAGGTGAACGGGTTTTCTTTCACCGTGCTGCCCTTGTTCCATCCGGCGGCCGTGCTCTACCGCCGGCAATGGCAGAAAGTGCTGGAAGAGGATTTTTTGAAACTGAAGGACTTGCTTTGATTATTGAAGCCCTTTGATGGTTGAATACCTCGGCCTTCAGGCCGACACATTATTTTTGTAGAGGGATACCGCCACCTTTAGGTGGCGGAGGATGTCATTTGTATAATTGCCTGCTGGCTTTTGGAGAACGGGCTGTCGGCTCATTTTTCTTCTTTTAGTTCAATCCCGACCGGGCAGTGGTCGGATCCGTGCACGCTGGGAAGAATGAATGCTTCGGTCAGCCGGTTTTTGAGTTTTTGGGATACGCCAAAGTAGTCAATGCGCCATCCGATGTTGCGCGTGCGGGCGTTGAACCGGTAGCTCCACCAGGAGTATTGTCTGGGTTCGGGGTGGAATTCGCGGAAGGAATCAAGGTAACCCAGTGAAAGGGTTTTGGTGAAGCTTTCCCGTTCCTCGTCCGTGAAGCCGGCGTTCTCCCGGTTTTCTCTCGGGTTCGCGAGGTCGATTTCCTGGTGCGCCACGTTGAGGTCCCCGCAGAAAATGACGGGCTTTTTTTCCTCCAGTTTTTGGAGGTGATGGCGGAATTGTTCGTCCCATTCCATCCGGTAATTCAGGCGCGTGAGCCCGTGTTGAGCGTTCGGGGTGTACACGTTCACCAAAAAAAAGTCCTTGAATTCAACCGTAATGGTTCGTCCTTCCTTGTCGTGGTCGATGAGTCCGATTCCGTGAAAGGTGCTGAGTGCGGGAACTTTGGTGAATACGGCGGTTCCGGAGTACCCTTTTTTTTCGGCCGGGTTCCAGTAGGCCCCGTATCCTTCCAGTTTCAGGTTGGCCTGTTCGGGGGTGGCCTTGATTTCCTGTACCGCCAGCACGTCGGGCTGGAATTTTTCCATGAATGCGGAGAACCCATTGCGGGTGCATGCGCGGATTCCGTTCACGTTCCACGAAATGAGGTTCATGATGAACTGAAGGGAACTAGGGGTTTTAAAGGTTGGGTGTGAACTCGCTAAATTCGGTCGTAAATGTTTTTGCGGTGCCCTACTTTGAGTATGGCCAGTTTTTGGGTTGCTGAGAACTTGATGATAATAATCCGGCAGTCTCCGACACGGAGTTTGTAGTATTCGCTGCCGGTAAGTTTCTCCAGAAAAACGGTTTCTTGCGCGGAGAGCAGTTCGGCTTCCCGGATGATTCTTTCGGCAACCGGTTTTTCCAGTTTTTTGAGGTCTTTTCTGGCACGGTTGGTCCAGATGAGCTGGAACGTCATTTCAGTCCCAGTTCCTTCCTAATCTGGCTGGCGGAATACACTTTTCCGGCTTTCAGGTCGTTTTCAGCTTCCCGCAAGTCCCTAAGGGTTTCCGCGCTCAATTGCAGTTTGGATTCCTCATCCTTTCTGGCAATCAGCACCAGTTGCCCGATGACTTCTTCATAGGTCTCGCGCGGATAATTCTTGAATGCGTTCAGCTCTTTTTTCAATTTAGACGAAATCTGGATAGTGGTAGTGGATTCCATAGTAATCTATAGATAGCTATAACAAGAATTATTTAAGGCTTGCGGTTCTTCGCGAGCCCCTTCCGTTCAGTCCTATAACGGCAATACCCGGGGCGGGTGCGCGAGCGCTTCCACGAGTTTGTGGAAATTCAGTTGGTCGAATATCAGTGATTCGGTGTTAATGTTGGGGTGAAAGTTCACTTTCTGGGAGTTCCAGATGGTTTCGTCCATGATTAACGTGACCTGGTTTTGGGTGTCATACAGGAGTCCCAAGGGGGAGACGGAGCCGGGCGTGAGGTGCAGGATTTCGAGCAGTTTTTCGGCGGACGCGAATTCCAATTCATCCCCGCTCTCTTTTCCAAGCGCTTTCATGTCGAGACGCTTGTGGCCTTCGATGACCACCAAAAAAAGCCGGTTTTTTTGTTT
>JACRDJ010000134.1 GCA_016218635.1 Candidatus Iainarchaeum sp. | reverse complement strand
TATGCCCTGAACTTGTCATTCCAGGGTATCCGGGCTTTTTCCGGTTTTGTTCCCTAATCCTTAAAATGGAAACGGGTCCTTATTCGTTCATGTTCTTCGGCGAGGAAGTCCGGGTTCCCCGCGGCCGCATTGGAGCCCTCATCGGGCCCCAGGGGTCCATTAAGAAGGCATTGGAGCAAAAAAGCGGAATCCGCCTCGAGGTTGATTCTGAAGACGGGCTGGTAACATTTAAAACCACCCCCCAAACCAACCAATTAAAGCTCTTAAAGCTTGGGCAGGCCGTGAAAGCCATTGCCCGCGGGTTTGCGCCCGAAAAGGCCTTCCGGCTGCTAGACGAAGAGGACACCATCCTTGAACTCATTGATTTGGCCGAATTTGCCGGAAAATCGGAGAAATCCATGCTGGTCAAAAAAGGCCGGGTCATCGGCCGCGACGGGTCCGCCCGAACCGAAATTGAGCAAAGCACGGGCGCTCAGGTGTCGGTTTTCGGCAAAACCATTGCCTTAATCGGGGACCCGGAACAGATTGACCGGGCCCGCCGGGCAGTAGAAATGCTTTTATCTGGTGCGCAACATGTGAGTGTATTCCATTTTGTACACCGGAATGAAACCGGAAAATTTGAATTATAGGTGGATTTTTGGCAGAAGACGAAAAACCCGTGCCCGCAGGCATGACCGCGGAAGACATTTCCAAGGAATTCAAGGAACACTCCGTTGCCGAATTCTTCAAGAAAAACATGCAGATGCTGGGGTTAACCGGCAAAATCAAGGCCCTCACCACCATCGTGCACGAATACATGTCCAATTCCCTGGATGCCTGCGAGGAAGCCCACATTCTCCCCGACATTGAAGTCCAGATCAACGAAATCGGAAATGAACAATACGAGGTCATCGTTAAAGACAACGGCCCCGGGCTCACGGAGGAAACCGTCGGAAAAGCGTTCGGAAAACTCCTGGCAGGAACCAAGTTCCACCGCATGATCCAGATGCGCGGACAGCAGGGAATCGGCTCCAGCGGATGCACCATGCTCTCCCAGATGACCACCGGAAAGCCCACCCAGGTTATTACCGGCACCAGCAAAGGACCCCCCATCAGCGTGGAAGTCACCATTGACCCCAAAAACAACGCACCCAAAGTGGACAATCTGGTCATCCTCAAAAAAGAATTCAAGGGAACCGCGGTCAAAGCCAAATTCAAGGGCGTCAAGTTCGTGAACTCCGAAAGCTCGCCCCTCGAATACCTCCGCCGGACCGCCATCGCCAACCCCCACGCCAAAATCACCTTCATTGACCCCGCCGGAACCAAGACCGTATTCGACCGCACCTCCAAACAGATTCCCGCCCGGCCAACTGAAATCCAGCCCCACCCCCGCGGAGTCAGCGTGGACGACGTCATGACCCTCTCCAAAACCACCAAATCCAAAAAAATCGCTTCATTCCTCCGCGAAGAATTCGACCGCGTGGGCGACAAAGCCATTGAAGAAATCACCAAGCACGTTTCCTTCGACCTCAACAAGGACCCCCACCAGCTGCAATGGGACGAAGCCGAGGAAATCGTAGCCCAATTCAAAAAAATAGAATTCCTGGCCCCCCGCACGGACGGACTCCGCCCCATCGGCGAAGAACGCGTCCAGAAATCCCTTAAAAGCATCGTGGAACCCGAATTCCTCGAAGTCGCCACCCGCAAGCCCCAAGTGTACGCGGGCGGATTCCCATTCCAGATCGAAGTGGCCCTCGCATACGGCGGCAATGCAGGACGCATGAGCACGGACAAAGACGAAGAAGGCCAGAGCGTGCGCAAAATCGAAATCATGCGCTTCGCCAACAACGTGCCCCTCCTCTTTGACACCGGCGGATGCGCCATCACCAAGGCCGTGCAGAGCGTGGACTGGAAACGCTACGGCATGCGCGACATCGAAAACGCGCCCCTCACCATTTTCGTGAACCTCATCTCCGTGCACGTACCCTACACTTCCGCCGGAAAACAGGCCCTCAGCGACGAAGAAGCCATCATGGAAGAACTCCGCCTCTCACTCATGGAAGTCGGACGCAAAATGTTCCGCTACATCGGATTCCGCAAACGCGAAGAAGAGAAGCAGAAAAAACGCAAACTCTTCTACAAATACGCCACCGAAGTCGCCATCGGACTCGCCGAACTCACCGGCAAAAAGAAAGAGGAAATCGAGGCCAAACTCCACGACATCGTGCTCCGGCACCTCAAACTCGAAGAAGCCCAGGAAGCCAAACAACAGCAGAAAGGCAGCGAATTAAGCGAAGAAGAAGTCGAAAAAGAATACCAGAAACGGGTGCAAAAAGAGGAAAAAGAGAAAGCCAAAAAGAAAAAGAAACTGACGGTGCAGGAGGAGTAATGCATGGAAATCACCAAACGCGACAAAGAAGTCATGAAAATCCTGACCGAAATGGGGGAAGCACTCAACAGCCAGATCAAAAAAGGCGAAAACCCCACCTACAAACTCCCCGTCCGAACCCTTAACAACGTATTCTTCGACAAAAAAACCCAGACAATTCGCCTGGGCGACAAAACCTCCGAACGCCAGTTCATCAACGTGGCCCACGCCCGCAAATTCATGCAAACCGTGCTCGTAGCCAACGAAATCAAGAAAGTCATCCACGAGGCCGCCACCGTCTCCATCCGTGACCTCTATTATGCGCTCAAGCACACCATCGCCGACACCAACGAAAACACGTTTGAAGAACAGGCGGATAGTGACCCCATCATCGAGGACGTGGAATGCTCGCTGAACGTGCTCCGCGAAGAACTCCACCTCGGAGCCTCCAGCAAGGGAGTCATCTCCGGGGACATGAAAATCAAGGACGGCAAGGACACCATTGACCTGACCAAGATGGGCTCCGGCGGATGGGGGGTTCCCTCCAACGTCGAACCAGACCGCATTGAAATCAAGGACATCAACGCCGAATACGTGCTCTTCATCGAAAAGGATGCAGTCTGGAAACGCTTCAACGAAGACCAGTACTGGAAACAGCATAAATGCATCATCCTCACCGGCCGCGGACAGCCCTCCCGCGCGGAAAGACGCCTCGCGCAGCGCCTCAACAAGGAATTCGGGCTCCCCATCTACGCGCTCATGGACGCCGACCCCTGGGGAATGTACATTTACTCCGTCATCAAACAGGGCTCCATTTCACTGAGCTACTCCGAAGACCGCCTCGCCACCCCCAGCACCAAATTCATCGGACTCACCACCCGCGACGTTGAAACATTCAAAATCCCCAAAGAAGTCACCATCAAACTCAACGCCGAAGACCACAAACGCCTCGGTGAAATGAAAAGCTACGAATGGTTCAAAAAAAAGGAATGGCAGGACGAATTCGCCAACATGAAGGAAAAAAACTACAAACTCGAACTCGAAGCCCTCTCCAAAAAAGGAATCCGCTTCATCACCGAAGAATACCTGCCCCAAAAAATCAGGAGCAAGGACTTTTTGCCGTGAACAGCATGAATCAGAAAGGAAACATACCCGGTACATTGTTTATTATTGGGCTGCTCCTAATCGTGTTGTTTGTCTTTTTTGTGTTTCTCCCTTGGTCCAATACATATGGATTCCGATGACAATCAACCAGAAAGTGTCTGTGCCACCCATTAAAGAAGAAGGCCCATCCACTGAAGAATTGAAAGCCATTCGGGCAGGACAAAAAGAAATCCGGGAAGGAAAATTCAAACCATGGAAAGAAGTTAAAGCTCGACTTAAAACAAACCCTGAATGAAATCCTTGGGTGAAACCATCCGAACTCCCTGATAATTTTTCAGTTTAAGCAGATGCTGATCACCGCTAACCACATATCCTGCCTTGGCAGCCAGTGCACAATGAATAAACTTGTCATCGTCCGCATCGCCAGGAACAATTCGGAGCTTAAGCGCGGGTTCCACAAAAATAGACTTTTGTTCATAAACCCCTAACAGGAAAGTCCGGTCTTTTTGATTGATCCTGGAAGTGATTTCACTTCGCCCAAAAACATCATGTAATTCATCCAATATCTCCCGGCTGCTGAAATTATGCAACAATCCGCCGGAAACGGATTCAAATACCTTGAAAGAAAACCCCAACTTACCAAGCCCGGCAGACACCAAGATGTTGGTGTCCATAACAATCTTAGGCTTTAAGCCGGGCTTTGTGTACCAATGCATCAATCTCTTCCTCTGAAAGTTTTCT
>JACRDJ010000133.1 GCA_016218635.1 Candidatus Iainarchaeum sp. | reverse complement strand
TGGGCGCATTTCCCGCCCGCTCACCCAGTTTCTGCTCTATTCCTCCGAGCCCGTGCTGCCCGGATTAAGCGCCAACGAGGAAGGTTGCCTTCGGTTTTTGTCCGCGCACGGAATCGAATTAAAGGAAAAAGAACGCTGGCGCACGTATGCCGATCTTTCCGCGGAAGAAAAAAAGGAATCCGTGAGCGCCCTGCTCTTATTATTGCATTCGCATCAGACCCCGGAATGGAAACTCAACCAGCTCATCGGAGAAGTGTATACATTACTTCGGGAACTCCCGAATTCTCCCACGCGGGATGCCAAGGAATTTTCCACGCTGCTGAATTCCTGTGGACGCCACGGGCAGGCGGACCTGGGACTGAAGGTTGCATCGGGTGATCGCGGGGAAGGGTTTGCACAGGCCATGATTTTGCTCGCCGAGCACCGGCGCGAATTACGGGAAGGAATCGAACTCCTCAAATCCAATAAAACAACCGAATTCATTTCATTCCATTTTTTTGATTCGGGAGGAAAAATTTCCGAAACCCTGATCGGCATCGTGGCCGGCATGTACTTGGGCAGCGGACTGATCGATTCCTCCAAACCCATCATCGCCCTCACCGTTTCGGATCCCGGTTTCCTGAAGGCTTCCGGCCGCGGAACCAGCGAACTGGTTCATGCGGGCCTCAACATCGGACTGGCTTTCCGGGAAGTCTGTGCACGCCTGGGCGAAGGGGCTGAAGGCGGGGGACACAAGATTGCGGCCGGATGCAAGTTTCCGGCCGAAAAAAAAGAGGCGTTTCTGAAAGAACTCGAACCCGTTTTCGCGGGGCAGCTGGGAATTCCCTAATCGGTTACGTGCATTTCTGATCCGGGTCGTAAATTCATCGGTTAAAACAGGCCCCCATTAAGTTTAAATTTATCCGATTCATTTCTTTTCTCATGTGTCCGCGCGCCCCTTTTAAGCGTCCCAATCCCCTTAAACCGAACGAACCGCGAAAAGGCGGAGAAAAATCATTCCCGCTTCAATTTATTGTTGATAAAAGCTTTGATGCGCTGAAAGCAAAAGATCCCAACATTAAGGAAAGTGACCGCCCCGTTATTTTCGGGGTTAGAAAAAAACTTGAAGACCACCCGCGTCCATTTGGGGATTCCTTGGATAGGCAAGGGCCAATTTAGTGGTATGCCAATCGGCGAAAAAAGAAGGGAACCGTTTCCGACCGAAAAAAATAAGAATTTCCTCGAATAACAACCCGGTGCGCTTAAATGGCCGGAATTTTTTTTCCATGCGGGCATTGAAGGGGGTTTTTGAGGGTCCTGCGCAGGGCACGCACCACGGGCTCCGTGAATATGTGTTCAAACCGGCAGGCCACATCCTGGTCCTTGATTTGAAGCACCTGCTCCAGCCACACTTCCGCCAGGCGCAGGTTGCGCACGATTTTTTCCGCCCGCTTTCTTCCCCTGGGTTTAAGCAGGATACCGGCCCGGCCGCTGTATTGCAGAAATCCTTTTTTTCCCAGTTTGTGCAGCATTTCCGTGGTGGAGGGAATGGAAATGTTAAGCAGTTTGGCCACCTCGCCCGCATGAATGGGCTTGAACCCTTCTTCTTCGAGGAGCCAGACGGCTTTGAGGTACATTTCCTCATTTTCACGGCTTCTTTCCAGAATGATTTTTCCGCAGGCCACGCGCATGCATCATTGCAGAACGAAACAGTTTTTATTCACTCGGGCTGGCGCGGAAAAGGCGTACGTTCAGGCACTCACGCCGCAGACGGTTGCACCGGTTTTTTTCGGGCATGAATAAAAAAGAGCCCGATTCCAGCCAATATGGCCAGTGCCTGGGCGCCGATTGTTTCAAGAGTCGGGAACAACCCCAAATCCTCAACGGATGGAATTCCGCTTAATGCCGTTTCCGTAATGATGCCGGTTTCCTGAAGTTCATGGATTCCGCCCCCGAACATTTTCACGCTCATCAGGAAAAGAATCAGGCTCGTGGAGGCAAACACCAGCCCCAGCGGAAGCCGTTTTTCCAGCTGCAGGATCAAAATCCACAGGATTCCCAGCAGCAGAATTCCGGCAACGATCCCGATCCCAACGCCGGCAGGATCCGTTGAACCCACAAAGAGCGCCTTGAAGAACAACACGGTCTCGAACCCTTCCCGGTACACGGCCAGAAAAGAAGCCAGCCCCAGCGCATACCTATTCCGGCGGGAAAGGGCATTCCCCACTTTTCCCTTAATGTAATTCGCCCATCGGATTGAATCCGCTTTGCCCAGCATCCAATTGGTCACATAGAGCAGGACGATTCCGGCCAAGAGCATCGTGATGCCCTCCAGGAAGGGTTCCGAAAACTCGGATGCCACCCAAAACCACTCCAGAGCAACTGCCGTCAGCAGGCTGGCAATCACAGCCAGGGCCGCACCCCCGTACACAACCGGAAGGTGTTTTTCCTGCTTCCGGGTGACCAGGGAGGCCACGATGGCGGCCAGGAGCAGGATGGCTTCCAGCCCCTCGCGGCCGAAAACGACGAACGATTCCCAGAAATCCGCAGACAGCATGATATCAACTTAGGTTTGCCTAACTTCAATAAGGATAACCTAAACGGTTTAAAATCCTTGTTTGGATGAGTCAGGGTCTTTCCTTACCTGGCCTGTTTGGTTCCGAAACCCATACATATAAATGCGCTTCAAGCCTTATTCCAGCAAAACAGGGCTCTCCATGAACGAGTTCATTCTTCTGATCAAAACGGCCGTTGCGATTTCAGTTGTTCTGCTGATGTCGGTGCTGGCCGAAAAAGTGAGCCCCAAACTGGCAGGAGTTTTGGGGGGAGCACCCACCGGAACCCCTATTACCTTGTTTTTTTATGGGCTTGAATCGGGCGCAGAGTTCGCATCCAAAAGCGCCATATTTAATCTGGCCGGACTGCTGGCCATGGGAACTTTCTTCTATCTCTATTTCATTGCACCAAGACTGCTGAAAACAAACAATGTTGCCGGTTCCGTATTGCTTGCATTTGGAGGGTATGCATTCGTCATTTACCTGCTTCACCAAATCACGTTTGAACCGTTTACCGCCACACTGCTTGCGGTTCTCATTATTCCGGTTTTCATGTATTTGTTTAGAAAACTTCCAGACATGCCTGTTAAGCAGAAGGCAAAATTAGGCGTGAAAACACTGGCCCTTCGTGCAGTGGCTGCGGCAGGAATCATATTGTTCATAACCACCATCGCCTCTGCAGTTGGCCCGACTTGGGCTGGGCTTTTTTCGGCTTTTCCTACCACTGTGCTTCCCCTACTCCTCATTATTCATTTTACTTATGGAACCCCCTATACGGATGCCATACTCAAAGGAATCCCCCTCGGCTGGTTGTCCTTAATCGCTTATAATCTAGTGGTTTACTTCGCATATCCGGCCTATGGCATTTTCATGGGAACCGCCATGGCGTTTGGAGTGGCCGGTATGTACCTCACCGGATATGTGTTATTCAAATCAAGGTTCAGCCTTTCGCTTTCTTAATGGCCGCCTGTGCGGCCGCGAGGCGGGCGATGGGCACCCGGTACGGGCTGCAGGAAACGTAGTGGAGTCCGGCGGATTCAAAGAATTCGATGGAGGCCGGGTCGCCTCCGTGTTCTCCGCAGATGCCGAGCTTGATTTTGGGGCTGCTGGAGCGGCCTTTTTCGGCCGAAATTCGGATGAGTGCCCCGACCCCGGCTGGGTCCACGGATTCGAAGGGGTCCACGGAAAGGATTCCTTTTTCGAGGTATACGGGCACGAAGATTCCGGAGTCATCGCGGGAGTATCCGAACGTGGTTTGGGTGAGGTCGTTGGTTCCGAATGAGAAGAAGTCCGCGTAATGGGCGATTTCGTCCGCGGTCAGGCAGGCGCGGGGGAGTTCCATCATGACGCCCACCGTGTACTCGATTCCGTCGTGTTTTTCCTTCATGACGGCCTGGGCGGTGTCGTCGACGAGCTGGCGGAGGAATTTCATTTCGTTCACGTGTCCAAGCACGGGAATCATGATTTCGGGAACGGCCCGGATTCCTTTTTTTTTGAGATTGAGTGCGGCCTCGATGATGGCGCGGACCTGCATCTGGTTGATTTCAGGATACACGATTCCCAGCCGACAGCCGCGGAATCCCAGCATGGGGTTGAATTCGTGCAGGGCCTGCACGCGGGCCATTACTTTTTCTTCCGTGAGCCTCATGGTCTGGGCCAGTTTTCGGATTTCCGCTTCTTCCTTGGGCAGGAATTCGTGCAGGGGCGGATCCAGCAGCCGGATGGTGACCGGCAGTCCTTCCATGACCTCGAATATTTCCTCGAAGTCCGTCCGCTGGAAGGGAAGGATTTTGGCCAGGGCCCTTTCCCGTTCTTCTTGGGTGGAGGAGAGAATCATTTCGCGTACTGCTGCAATCCTGGTTTCTTCAAAGAACATATGTTCGGTCCGGCATAGTCCGATTCCCCGGGCCCCGAATCCGCGGGCTACCTTTGCATCCTGGGGGGTATCCGCATTGGCGCGGACGCCCAGTGTCCGGAATTCATCCGTCCATTTCATGAGTTCCAGGAATTCGTTCCCGATTTGGGGGGAAACGAGCGGCATTTCCCCGTCAAACACTTCCCCGGTGGTTCCGTCAATGGAAACCATTTCTCCTTCTTCTATTCGGTGTTCGCCGACGGTGAAAAATCCTTTTTCTTCATTCACCTGGATGGAGGCCGCTCCGCTCACGCACGGTTTTCCCATTCCGCGGGCCACTACGGCTGCGTGGCTTGTAAGTCCTCCCGTGCTGGTCAGGATTCCCTTGGCAGCATGCATGCCTTCAATGTCTTCGGGACTGGTTTCCGAGCGGACCAGGATCAGTTTTTCCTGGGGGTTTTCTTCCGCCATTTTTCTGGCTTTTTCGGCCGTAAAAACCGCTTTTCCGACGGCGGCTCCGGGGCTGGCGGCCAGTCCGAGCGCGATCGGTTTCTGTTTTGATTTGGCTCTTGGGTCAATCTGTTTGTGAAGCAGGGAATCCACCTGTTTGGGGGAAACCCGCATGAGCGCTTCCGTTTTGGATATGAGTCCTTCTTTGACCATGTCAATTGCAATCCGGATGGCGGCCTGGGCCGTTCTTTTTCCGTTGCGGGTCTGGAGCAAAAACAGTTTTTTGCGTTCGATGGTGAATTCAAAATCCTGCATGTCCCGGTAATGCGTTTCCAGGATGCGGTACACGTTCATGAGTTCCGCATACGCTTCCGGTATGGCCTGCTTGAGCGAATCAATGGGCTGGGGGGTCCGGATTCCGGCCACCACGTCTTCTCCCTGGGCATTGAGCAGGAATTCCCCGTAGTGTTCTTTTTCCCCGGTGGAAGGATTTCGGGTAAACCCCACTCCGGTTCCTGAACCGTTTCCCAGGTTTCCGAACACCATGGCCTGAACGTTCACTCCGGTTCCGGCATCCTCGCGCAGTTTGTGAATGCGCCGGTACGATACCGCGCGCGGAATGTTCCATGAATCAAATACGGCATTAATGGCCTGCTGCAGCTGCTCCTGCGGGTCCTGGGGAAATTCGCGTCCCGTGTGGCCTTGCACCATTTTTTGGTATTCGGCAATTACGGCCTCAAGGTCTTTTTCTTTGAGTTCCGTGTCCTGTTTGACTCCGGCCGCATTCTTGCGGCGGGAGAGTATTTCCTCGAATTTCGCGTTCGGTATTCCCAGCACCACGTCCCCGAACATCTGAATGAACCGCCGATACGAGTCCAGTGCTCCGCGAACCGAACCCACCTGCGCGCCCAGTCCTTTCAGCGTTTCGTCGTTGAGCCCGAGGTTGAGCACGGTGTCCATCATGCCCGGCATGGATACATACGACCCCGAGCGGACGGAAACCAGCAGGGGGTTTTGGGGGTCTCCGAATTTTTTTCCAATGCGGGTTTCAAGCCGGCGCATGTTTTCCCGAATCTCTTCCCGGATCCCTTCCGGCCATTTTTTATTGCGGGCATAGAATTCCCGGCAGGCCTGGGTGGTAATGGTGAATCCGGGCGGGACCGGCAAGCCTATGCGGGTCATTTCCGCCAGCTGGGCCCCCTTGTTTCCCAGCCGGAGAACGGTTTCCTCACTTACCGGTTCCCTGATTTCATCAAATGAGTAAACGAATCGAACCAAGCCCCCACCGCCTGAATTCAGTAGTTAAATGGATTTAAATTTAACGGCCACCTCTTAGTGGTATGAAACCGATTTCCCGGGTCGGAATTACCGGAAACCCCCGTAATCCGGCCGCCCGGAAAACCGCATTGAAGGTCATTCGCCTTCTGCAGCGCGAAAGGATTTCATTTGAAGTGGATGCCCATTTTGGTCTCCCCTTTCCTCCCGTTCCTTTTTCCGATTTTTCGGTTTCCCTCATTTTGTCCTTTGGCGGGGATGGGACCCTTCTTCACCGGGCTATTCAGCTCCAAAAGCCTACTCCTCTTTTAGGCATTAATTGCGGGGGGGTCGGCCACTACATGGGTCTCACCAAGGAAAATGTGCTGCAAAAGCTTCCGGCCATTCTCCGCGGAGAATGCGTGGTGCGGAAACTGGACCGGCTGGCATTATGGGCGGACGGAAAGAAAGTGGATAATTGTTTTGCGCTTAATGAGGTGGCCGTGCTGTCCCAGTTAAGCGGCCGCCTGATGCGCTTTGATCTGGATGCCGGTTCCCATCGCTTTTCCCGCCTGGGCGGGGACGGATTGCTGGTTTCCACGGTTTCAGGCTCTTCGGCCTACAACAAGTCTGCCGGCGGGCCCATCCTGCTAGAACCCCTCAAGGGCGTGGCGATTACGCTGATTTCCCCGTTTGACCGAAACCTTCATTCCTGGGTGCTTCCACTAAATCAGCCCATCAAAATTTCGGGTTTCACCCGGGTGCGTCCCCACATCATTGTGGATGGACAGCACCGCATCGAGTCCCTTCAGAATGAGTTACTCATCCGCAAAGGACGCCCTCTTCAACTTGTTTTTCCGCTTTCCTAACCGACCAAAAAGAACTCCGCCCGCATTCCGGGTTGGGTTAAGAAATCCCTGCCTTATTGGCAGGGTCTCATTCACCTTTTCTTTCGGCCTAAAACAAAGTATCCGACTGCCAGCACAACCACCAGCACGGCAGCGGCCCCGAAAATCATTTCTCCGCCCAAGGGGGCAGGAGCAGTTTGGGGGGCTGGTGCTTCACCGGAGGGTGTGCCGCCTGTTTGGGTAGTATTCTTTGGCAAGGGTCTCTTCTGTACGGGGGGCTTGGCCTGAGGGCTTGTTGGAGGTTGGACCGGAATCACATCCGCTATGATTGCGAAATAGGAGAATCCGGGAGTCGTGGCCTCGAAGACATAAGTATTCGTTTTTTCTTCCACAAACGTGGTGGCAAGCTCCTTCCAGGTGCCATTGTCCAGGTGCATGAGCCGGGTGGTCCGGTAATCCAAGTCCGTTCCATAGGTTGTTTTGGGCACGTTGAACTTGAGTTTGGCGGAGTCCACTTTTCCTTTGTCCTTGGTGGAAACCTTGATTTCCAGGAACTTAATGGTCTGGGATTCACCCGAACCGGGGACAGCCACTGCAGGGTCGCTTCCGACTTCTGCCTTTGTGGCTTCCGCCACTACCAGGGTCGTATTGAAGAGGGTTTCCTTGGCGGTGACTTCCACGTCCGTAACCAGATAGCGGTTGTCGTAATTGAACTGTACTTCCTTGGTTTCTCCTGCGCTGACTGTGATGTCGCGGGAGAGACCCAGTTCACCGCCGCCACCGCTGGAGGGACCCGGAGAAGTTCCACCCGTGTCCGTTCCGGTTTCCGAAGCAGGAGTTGTTCCGGGCGATGAACCACCCGACGCATCACGATTGAATGTAAGCGAGGTGCTGGATGAGTTCACATTGCCAACCCGGTCCATGCAGCGGATGTAGAGTGTCTTGGTTTCACCGCGGCTGATGGCAATCGACCAGGTGTGAGAAGTTGCCTGGGTGGTGGTATTGCCCATGGATGCATAGGCCACATCGCTGGTGCTGTACCGGCACGTAGCCAGTTCATTGGTGAGCACGTTCATGTCCGCGCTGCTTTGGTCCCCGATGCTTCCGGAAGGGTGTGCTCCGGATAGTACGGGGGCATTTCCGTCCGTCGTGTCGTCGCTGAATCCGGTCACATGCACATAGAGCATTCCGTTGGAGTCCATATAGTTGTAGTCTGTGCAGGCACTTCCGCAGTTGGAGTCACTGCGCAGGATTCCGGGCCGGCTTGCGTAGGGGAGATCATAGAACCACAGGTTGGCATCCGTGTTGAATGCAGTCAGCGCCGCAGAATCCACATGCACGTTGATGTCCCGGGTGTCCGTGGTCGTGCTGGAGGTGGCGATGGTCATGTTGGTTCCCAGGGAAACCAGGCCCGCCAAGGTAGTGGCGTCCGTGAGGTTCAGGGGGCCCCGGAAGAAAAGCCGGGAGAGTACACTGTTATTGGTCCTTCTTTTGACGAAGAGCAGGTTATTGACATCCGCAAAGTTGTTGATGTCCTGGAGGTTGGTGGCGCTGTTCTGGTCAGAGAATCCGTTGGGAACCCGCATGGAGTACAATACCAGGGGAGTCACAAAGTTCTGGTCATTAAGCACGTTTCCCGCCCCGTCTTTGCCGCTGAAGGTCAGATAAACGGACGTGAAATTGGTATCCAATGTAACGCCCGTGTTCAGGTTGACATCCCAGCGGGGATATATTCCGAGGTTCACATCGTTGCGGACCTGGTTGGCATCCATGCGGACGTAATTCACCCGCACATTGAAGTCCACCCAGGGCGAAACCGACCTTCTTCCGATGAGGTTGATGTCTCTTCCCAGGTCAAACACCCGCACGCGGATGTTTTGGTCCCTTCCATAGAACACATCAAAGTTGTTGAAGTCCCCGAATGAAACACTGACGTTGAAGTCAAAACCGGGCGTTCCGGCATTGGTGTCCCGGAGCACGTAGAAGAGGTTCTGGTCCCCGGCGTTTCCGACGCGGTCAATGGAGTTGAAGTCCACCGCAAAGTTTCCGTCAGACGCAATCATGATGTTGGTGGCATACGTCTGCCAGGCGCCCCAGGTAATGTCGGTGGTGGCATTCGTGTCCACCCGGAACCGGATGGTGAGGCATCCGGACACGTTCCTGTCCGTTCCCCCGTTCATGTCCACACAGGTTAAGTGAATGTTGGCATCCATGTTCTGCCAGCTGTTATGGTTCCCGTCCCAACTCGTGCGCGGGGAATTGGTGTCCACCATGAATGAACTGGCAGCGGTGTAAAAGTTGGCATCCCGGCCCGTCAGGGCAATGTTGGAAAGCGCGCTGTTCCAGTCAACGGCGTTGATGTCAATGAAAAAGTTATCGTCCAGATTGGTGTTCTGCACATTGTAAATATAAAAGCAGGTGCGTGCCGTGGTCAGGGCATTGCTATCGCAGACCCAGGGGGGTGCGAAGATGTTGCGATCGGTCCCGGTGTTAATGGAAACATTCTTGTCCCCTGACTTCTGGGAAAAATAAATGAAAATATTCATGTCCGTTGAGAGTGCGTTGGTGTCCC
>JACRDJ010000015.1 GCA_016218635.1 Candidatus Iainarchaeum sp. | reverse complement strand
TTTAACCTGATTCTGGATTACTTGGAGTATTCGGGGCGGATTGCGATTGACAAGGATGGTTCCCTTGTCTGGATCTGGGATCCGGAAGGAGTCCGGAAGCTTTTAAGCAACAAAAATCTGGTGATCCGGTGAAGCAGCCGGATCAACGCGACAAATATGTGCTTTTTCTGGACGATGCCACGCGGGCGGCTTTTGACAAACTTCAGTCCGGGAAATACGAAGACCGGCAGCTGTATGATTTCATTCAGCGTGCATCCGTTGACCTGAAAACAAATCCTTTTGTTGGAATTAAAATTCCGCATAAACAGTGGCCGAAAGAATATGTTCAGAAATACCGGGCCAATAATCTCTGGAAGTATGATTTGCCCAATGGTTGGAGGCTCATTTACACGGTTAAAGGAAACGAAGTCCAGGTGCTTACCGTAATTCTGGAATGGGTTGAGCACAAGGACTACGAACGGAAATTCGGGTACAAACGAAGCTGAATTCATTTCTTTCGGCGCGGACCGCAAAAAAACGGTCATGAAATAGTTTTCTAAAAAAAGAAAAAGGGGATTAGAAGGAAATTTCCCTCTAAACCCGTATGATGGTTACGTGTGCATTGGGCGCTCCGATGCTTGAAATGAATCTCACCAGGTAGGTCTTGCTGAATCCGTGTCCGGTGAAGGTCTCTCCTTTCCGTGCGGTGAATACCTCCATGGTTGAGTTTCCGTTCATGGTTACAAAGACGGCACCCTGTTCGTTAATGGTCTTCAGGCGCAACTGATAGGTTTCTCCTGCAATGCTCACGGATTCCCCCACATGAATCGTGTACACGGGCAGCTCCATCAGCTGGGTCACCGTTTGCTGAGTCTGAACTACCTGTCCGGCCTGTCCGGTGCTTCCCTGGGTGCATCCGCTAAGTATCAATAGCAGTGCCACTGGTGCCATTAAGAGTAACTTGTTCATCTGATTCCTCCTGCCGCATTGGGCAATATCCTTAACGGCTTTTTTTTTGATAAATGTACCGGTTCGGTTATGTATCAGGACGCGGGGAACATTATCCTTTTATTCTCTTAATCCCTGTTCTTTCTAGGTTGGGGGTGGGTTGGATGAGCTTGAAGGAATTCGATCCGGACATTTTTAATCTCATTTTGAAGGAAAAAATCCGTCAGATGCAGGGATTGGAGTTGATTCCATCCGAAAACTTTGTTTCAATACCCGTTTTGGAGGCCATGGGTTCCATTCTGACCAACAAGTACTCGGAAGGCTATCCGGGGAACCGCTATTATGGGGGCTGCGAGTTCATTGATGAAGTGGAGCAGATCTGCATTGACCGTGCCAAAAAACTCTTCGGGGCCGAGCATGCGAACGTGCAGCCCTTAAGCGGAGCGCCCATGAATGAGGCCGCTTACTATGCGCTCATGAATCCCGGAGACACCATTCTGGGAATGGATTTGGGTCATGGCGGTCACTTAACGCACGGGCACCCGGTCACGCACCTGGCCAAGGTGTTCAAATTCATCCGGTACAAGACGACTCCGGACGGAAAGATTGATTTTGAGAACGTGCGCAAAATGGCGCGCGAGCACAAACCCAAAGTAATTTTATGCGGTTATTCCGCGTATTCGCGGGACCTGGATTACCGGCAGTTTAAGGAAATTGCGGATGAAGCGGGTGCGTTCACGATGGCGGACATTGCTCACATCGGCGGTTTGGTAGCGGCCGGGGAAATGAATAACCCCGTGAAAGACTTTGATGTGGTTACCACCACCACGCATAAAACGCTTCGGGGTCCGCGGGGGGGAATGATTCTCTGCAGAGCGGAACTGGCCTCCCGGATTGATAAATCCGTCTTTCCGGGCCTTCAGGGCGGTCCGCATGAGAACCTGATTGCGGGCAAAGCGGTTGCCTTCAAGGAAGCCCTTCAGCCGGCGTTCAGGGAATATGCCCGGCAGGTCATGAAGAACGCCAAAGTGCTCGAAGAAGTTTTCAAAGCGAACGATTTTCATCTGTGTTTTGGGGGGACCGAGAACCATATGCTCTTAATGGATGTGACCCCCAAGGGAATTAGCGGAAAAGAACTTCAGGTGGCATTGGATAAGGCCGGCATTACGCTGAACAAGAACATGATTCCTGACGACCCCCGTCCGCCCATGAATCCTTCCGGAGTCCGCCTGGGAACCCCCTGCGTGACCACCCGGGGCATGAAGGAAAAGGAAATGAAGCGGATTGCGGACTGGATTAATGAAGTGGTGAACGCGCCTAATGATGAAAAACTCCTTTCCCGCATTAAAACGGAAGTACGGGGTCTTTGTGAACAATTCATGTTCTATCACTGAGAGGATGAAATGATGAAAGGACGGCTCATGAACGGAAAAATCCTTTCACACAAAATTCTTTCCCGTGTCCGGAAACACGTTCGGCAATTTCGTAAAAAAAACGGGTTTGTGCCCCGTCTCTGTGTGGTGCAGGTCGGGCATGACCCTGCTTCCTCGCTCTATGTTTCCAAAAAAATGGCTGCTGCCGAAGCGGTGGGCATCCGCTCGGAGCGCATTCACCTCCCAGTCCGCGTTTCCCGGAAAGAATTCCTTCAGGTGATGGACCGGCTCAACCAGGATGAATTCATTCACGGGATTCTGCTCCAGCTTCCGCTTCCTCCCCATCTGCGTTCCTTGCCGGTCATGGAACTGGTCAGAACCGAAAAGGACGTGGACGGATTTCATCCCTTCAACCAGGGAAGAAACCTGCTCGGAAAAACGGACCTGGTGGCCTGCACGCCGAAAGGGGTCATGGCCCTGCTGGATCATTATAAGGTCCGCCTGAAGGGCCTACGTGCTGTGGTGGTGGGAACCAGCGACATTGTGGGAAAGCCCCTGGGACTGATGCTTTTAAACGCCGGCGCCACCGTTTCATCCTGCAACGTTTTTACCCGTGACCTGACTTCCTTTACCCGCGAAGCGGATCTCCTTTGTTCGGCCACCGGAGTTCCCCATTTGATTAAAGCGGAAATGGTGAAGCCGGGTGCGGTGGTGGTGGACATCGGCATCAGCAAAAAGGACGGAAAAACCGTCGGGGACGTGGACTTTGATTCGGTTCGTCCCCGCGTTCGGCTGATTACTCCGGTTCCGGGCGGCGTGGGCCCCATGACAGTGGCCTGCCTGATGGAAAACACGCTCCTGGCCGCCCAAAGGCAGGTTAGGAAATGAGGCCCAAAAAACCGGTCATGAAACCAAAACGCCCTAACCTAATTACGCGTGGTCTTGCCCGGCTCAAACGCAAAAAACTGGTTTCAGTCTACCCTGAACTCACAGAAAATCTTGTCAAAATCCGGAGCAAAGACCCCGAAAAACGCCAGCAAGCACTCAGAGAACTCAGACATATAGCTAATTCAGAAGCGGTGTTCGCCATTATAAAAACGCTAAAAGACCCCACTGCGAAAGTACGCAGAGCTGCACTAGATTTACTGATTGAACTGAGAAAAATTGGGAAAGTGATTGACAAAACGGAAACGCCCACAATAGTTCATGCCCTGCTTGACAAAGACCTGGAAGTGCGAGTAAGTGCTGCAGCCCTATTGGGCCTAATGGCTGATCAGCGAGCCGTACCCGCACTCATCCATGCTCTCCGAGGAGATCCAAGTCCAGTAGTACAAATAACTAGCATGACGGCGCTTGGAAACCTTGGAAACCCTCTGGCCAGAATTCCGATCCAGGATGTACTCCTTCAAAATGAAGATCCACTGATACGGAATTGTGCGGTAACTGCGCTCGAAAAAACAAGGAAGAAAAACCAATGAACCCGCTTCATATTGCGGTTTTGGGTTCCACGCGGGGCACCCACCTGCAGACGGTCCTGGGTGCCATTGCCGAAAAAAAACTTAATGCCCGTGTGTGCCTCGTGGTTTCCAATAAACCCGATGCCCTGATTCTGGAGCGGGCCCAGTCCAACGGACTGAAATCCGTTTTTCTTAACCCCAAGGAATTCGCTTCCCGGGAGCAATTTGATTCGAAACTGGGCGACCTGGTTGAATCCGCCCGGACGGACATTATTCTCCTCGCCGGCTACATGCGCATTCTTTCCCCTCCTTTCTGCCGCCGGTTTGAAAACCGCATTCTCAACATTCACCCCTCCCTTCTGCCCGAGTTTGCGGGCGGAATGGATCTGAACGTGCACGAAGCGGTTCTTAAAGCCGGCCGGAAGGAAACCGGCTGCACCCTGCACCTGGTGAGCGAAGGCGTGGATGCGGGACCCGTCATTTTGCAGCAGAAAGTGCCCGTGAAAGCGGATGATACGCCAAATTCCCTTAAGGAAAGGGTTCAGCAGGCTGAACGGGAAGTCATTGTGCAGGCATTAAAATGGTTTTCGGAAAAAAGGATTCATGTGCAGAATGGAAAAGTGATCGTGGATGAGAATTAAGCGCGCCCTGCTCAGCGTCTACGATAAGACGGGTTTGGTGGAATTTGCCAGGTTCCTGCACGGACGCGGGGTTGAACTGATCGCATCGGGCGGAACCTTCAAGCTGCTTAAAGACAACCAGATTCCGGTGAAAGAGGTTTCCGCGCTCACCGGTTTTCCGGAAATCCTTGATGGCCGGGTGAAAACCCTTCACCCCAAAATTCATGGCGGAATTCTGGCCAAACGCAACCTGGCGCATCTTCTGCAGTTAAGGGAGCAATCCATCTCTGAAATTGATTTGGTCTGCGTGAACCTCTATCCTTTCCTGGAAATGCGGAAAAAAAATCTTTCGCTGGAGCAGATGATTGACTTCATTGACGTGGGCGGGCCCACCCTGATACGGGCCGCGGCCAAGAATCATCCTTATGTATGCGTGGTCACTTCCCCCGCCCACTATGATGCGTTCATGAAAGAAATGAGTTCTTCGGGCGGAGTTTGTGCGGAGTCCGCCCAGAAACTGGCGATGGATGCCTTTGCGCTCACCGCC
Source organism: Candidatus Iainarchaeum sp. (assembly GCA_016218635.1). Lineage (GTDB taxonomy): Archaea > Iainarchaeota > Iainarchaeia > Iainarchaeales > JAFGBZ01 > JACRDJ01. Next base: position 401 of record JACRDJ010000015.1, on the reverse strand, counting down.
CACTATGATGCCTCCATTTCCGCGTATTTGCGCGAGCAGTTCAACGGGGAACCTTTTCCCTCCACCCTGGCGTTGTCGTTTGAGAAACTGCAGTCTTTGCGTTATGGAGAGAACCCCCACCAGCACGCGGCCGTTTATCATTCGGTTCCCACGGATTCTTCCGCGCTCGTGAATGCCCGTTCCCTGCAGGGCAAGGAACTTTCCTTCAATAATTTCAATGACGCCAATTCGGCCGTTGAACTGGTGAAGTGTTTTTCGTCTCCTGCCTGCGTAATCGTCAAGCATGCCAATCCTTCCGGGGTGGCCGTGGCGGGTTCTGTTTCGGAGGCCTTTGCGCAGGCTCTTGAATGCGATCCGGCCAGTGCATTCGGAGTAATTATCGCATTGAACCGTACCTGTGA
>JACRDJ010000132.1 GCA_016218635.1 Candidatus Iainarchaeum sp. | reverse complement strand
TGCCGAGTTAGCGACCGCAGTTGCGGCCGGAGGGGGGGCAACCCAAAAAGAGGCATTGGCGAATTCTTATCGGTCGACTTCCCAGCTGATTGAAAGAATTACGGGCCAAAAGCCTTCCGCAACCCAGGTGGTAAAAGAAATGATGGCCACCCGTGCCTATCAACCCAATATTCCGGTAAGTCTGGAAGCAGTAAAGTCCGCGGGCATTACTTCGGTCAGTGTTTATTTGGGGCTCATTATTCTGGGAACCGCACTCCGGTATGGAAGGCCCCGCCGGGCATTGAATAAACTGGCCGGAAAAGCATTGAAAGGTTAACGCACGCAACTTTTATTTACTGTTGGTTTCTTTGTTCCCTATGCCTCAAAACCGCATTTTAGTGCTGGATTTTGGCTCCCAGTACACGCATTTATTGGCTAGGCGCATCCGTCAGCTGGGGGTTTATTCCGAAATCCTGCCTCCCACGGCTTCATCAGAGCAGTTATCGGATTGCAAGGGAATCATTTTGTCCGGCGGACCACGCAGTGTGTACGAAGAGAATGCACCTGCATTCAATCCGGATTTATTCCGCCTCAACCGGCCCATACTGGGATTATGCTATGGGCTTCAGTTAATGGTGCAGCAGCTGGGCGGAAAAGTGGAGAAGGGCACCGTCAAGGAATACGGAAAGGCCCGCCTGCAATTGGCGGAGAAATCCCCGTTGTTTGCTTCGCTGGAAACCAATCAGCTGGTGTGGATGAGTCACGGGGACAAGGCCACGGAACTGCCGGCCGGATTTAAGGTGCTGGGGAAAACCCCGGACTGCGATTTTGCGGCCATTGCGGACGAAAAACGAAAACTTTTCGCCCTGCAGTTTCATCCGGAAGTCACGCATACCCCGAACGGTTTGCTGATGCTAAAAAACTTTGTTTTAGGAACCGCCAAATGCGAACAAAACTGGTCCGCGGAAGCATTCCTGGAGCAGGAAATCAAAAAAGTGCGCACGGCGGTCGGTTCCAGGAAGGTTTTTTTGCTGGTTTCCGGCGGAATTGATTCCACCGTATGCGCGGCTTTGTTTGGGAAAGCGCTTCCGGCAGATCACTTGGTCTGCTTTCATGTGGATTCCGGGTTCATGCGAAAGGATGAGAGCAGAAAAGTGAAGGAATCCCTGGCGGGGGCCGGAATAAACTTGCAGGTGCTGAATGCATCCATGGAATTCTTTGAGCGTTTGCAGGGGGTCAGTGACCCGGAACGAAAACGCATCATCATCGGGGAATTGTTTGTGGAGCTGGCGGAACGCGAACTGGAAAAAATGGCCGGGAATGAAAAGGACCAGTGGCTCCTGGGGCAGGGTACCATTTACCCGGATACCATTGAGTCCGGCGGAACCGTGCATGCGGACAAAATCAAGACCCATCATAATCAGGTTCCCTTAATTCAGGAACTCACGCAGCAGGGCCGCATCATTGAGCCCTTGCGACAGCTTTACAAGGATGAAGTGCGTGAATTGGCCCGGTTGCTTAAACTGCCGGATTCGCTGATTGAACGCCATCCCTTTCCGGGTCCGGGACTGGCCATTCGGGCCTTATGCGGTCCGAAACTAGCAGAGGATTTTAACGAACTGGAAACGCGCATGAATGCATTTTTGAAGGAAAAAAAATTCAGGGGAAGCGTTCGCGTGCTTCCATTAAAGGGGGTGGGCGTGCAGGGGGACGAGCGCACGTACCGGTGGGTGGCGGCCCTGCAGGGAGAATTCAATCATGAAACCCTGGAGAATCTTTCCACTTCACTGGTGAATGCATTCCGGGAAATCAACCGGGTAGTATGGCTCATTGAGCCGAGGCAGATGGAGGAAATCGTTTCCCGGGAAGCGAATCTGGTTCCGGAACGGATTAAATTACTGCAGGAAGCGGATGCCTTGGTGAACCGGCTGATGGATGAGGCGGAACTGCACGGGGAAATATGGCAGTTTCCGGTTATTCTGGGAAACGTGGAAGTGAATGAAAAGCCAGGGGAAGTCATCATTCTGCGCCCCGTGACTTCGGTTGAGGCCATGACGGCCCAGTTTGCATGGCTGGACCGAAGGCTCTTGTTTCAGTTGGGCCGAAAGCTCATGGAAATGGACGGCATCAGCGCCGTGTTTCTGGATGTCACCAACAAGCCTCCGGCCACCATTGAATGGGAATAAGACTTAAAAGTAAGCTTAAGCTTACATTTATAATTTGGTTAGCGGTAATTAGTCATATGGCACAAATTGAGATTATCACCGTAAGCAGGAAAGGACAGGTAGTTCTCCCGAAAAATGTCAGGGAGCATATGCATATCAGCCAGGGCAGCAAACTTCTCCTTATCCAGAAGGACAACCAGCTCACCCTAAGCAAGATCGATTCTCTAATAGAGGAGGAGCAAAACCAGGAAAAAAATGCCACCGCCTTTGCTTCAGAAAAGGCACTTGCAAAGGACTGGCTTTCAAAGGAAGAGGATGAAGCATGGAAGAGCTTGTAAAAGGCGACGTGGTGGTAATGCCTTTTCCGTTCTCGGATTTGAGCACTACAAAGAAACGGCCGGCGGTGGTTCTTGCCAGGCTCAACGGCGATGACCTCATACTCTGCCAGATAACCAGCAGGCCGAATCAGGATAATTATTCAATCCCCGCAACCCAAGAGGATTTTTTGTCAGGCTCGCTCAGGCAGGACAGCAACATAAGACCCAACAAAATATTCACGGCAGACACGTCCATAATCGATTATAAGATCGGAACCCTTAAATCGGCGAAAACAAAAAAAGTTGTCGATGCGGTTTGCGGAATAATCAAGGGATAGAACCGGCAGTAGGGGCTGAGCATGGGCAAAAGGAGTTAAAGTTTTCCGGGTAGGATATATGCGGTAAAATGGCAAAAAATATAATGTCCAAAATCAAGGGCGGAAGTCTGATTTTGTATGCTTTAGAAGGCATAACCAAAGATTCTTTTGACGTGATAAAGAGAACTTAAACAAACTCTAAAAGGACAATCTGGTGTTTATGCACTTTACTATAAACGAAAACTTGTCAGGGTTGGTCTTGGAACAGAAATTTATCATAGGGTTAAGGGGCATGCAAAAATGCAGTCCAAATATAAATGGGACAATGCCAGTTTTTTCATAATTGACAAAAACAAGGTTAGTTTTCTTCGTGATTTAGAAACGACAATTGTTAGATTCGCAAAACCTAAATACAACAAACAAAAAGGCAGAGTAAGGGATGAACACTATCTCAAAAGATTCCTTAGGAATAAGGTCAAAAAGAACAGAAAAAAACTACAAAAACAAGAAAGAGAAGAGGACGAAAAATTACAAGGGCTTAAGGACACAATCGAAAAAATTGAAAAAGTCCTTAAGCAGAACTCCAAGAAATGACAATAACCATCTTAAAACCGATTTAGGAGCAAGATTCTGAATTTAAGAACAGAACCAAATTTAAGAGCAAAGCCGCAGGTATCGGAACCATTAAATAACTCTTTTGCGCTGTTGGGGTAGGTACGCATGGTTCTGGAATTCCTGCTGGAGAACGAGGTCTCGCGCCTGGTGCTGATTGTGGTGGGGGCATTGGTGCTGGCCAAGCTGGTGGAATTATTCCTGCAGTCGTTTGTGAAGCGGGCCGTGGCCCGGCTGAAGAACGAAACGGATAATCTGATTGTGTCCATTCTCGTAAAACCCCTGTATTTTTTCTTTATTTTTGCCGGAATCGTGTTTGCCCTGCGTTCTTCGCCCACCCTGGGTTCCGTTCACGGACTGCTGGACAAAGTCCTGGTCAGCGGAACGGTATTGATTGCCGCATACCTGGTTTCGCAGATGGTTTCTTTGCTGATCACCCGCTGGCTGAAAGTGCACAAAAAGCTCCAGAAGCCGCCTGAAATCATCAATGAAATCGTGATGGTCTGCATTTACCTGGTGGCCGCCATCAGCGTGCTGGCCTACTACAATGTGGAAATTACTCCCCTGATTGCCACGCTGGGACTCGGAGGCCTCGCGGTGGGGCTGGCATTGCAGAATACATTGTCCAACCTGTTTGCCGGAATCCACATCATTTCCGACCAGCCCATCAAGGTCGGGGATTTCATTGAACTGCAGGGAGACATTACCGGAAACGTGGAAGACATCGGCTGGCGTTCCACCCGCATCCGCACGCTTTTGAACAAGATTGTCATCATTCCGAATGCCAAGCTCGCGGAAAGCATCATCATCAATCATTCCCCGCACGGACAGGGCATCTCCATTAAAGTGACCGGAGGCGTTGCGTTCGGATCGGATTTAAGCAAGGTCGAACGGGTAGCGTTGGAGACTGCCCAAAAAATCCAGCGGACGGTTCCGGGAGCCACGCGGGAATACAAGCCAGGCATGTCTTTTACGGAATTCGGGGACTCCAACATTCTTTTCGGGGTCATTTTGGGCGTGGA
>JACRDJ010000131.1 GCA_016218635.1 Candidatus Iainarchaeum sp. | reverse complement strand
TTGTTGTCCCAGCAGGCGCGGGGCATTGACCGGCTCACGCTTTCGCATCCCCTGCATGCGGTGAATGAAACCGATTTTCGGAAACTCTCGGAAGCGGAGTTTTCGTTTGCGCAGGGTTTGGCGTTTGGGGATACTGCCTCCCATGCGGGTGTTTGGGATGATTTTTTTGTGGACGGGGAATTCTTTGATGAATGGCCCTGGAATGAATTCCGCAAAGAGATTTCGGAAGGGGTTCCGGTGGTGAAGGCTGCCCAAAAACTGGTTTCGCGTGCCCGCGGGGATTTTGCGGTGGCTTTTTTTTGGGACGGCGTTTTTTATGCGTTCCGTGATTTTTTGGGGGCCAAACCCCTGTGGGTGGGGGAGAATTCCCGTTTTGTGGGAGTCGCTTCCGAGTTTTCGGCTTTGCGGAGAATGGATCTTTCCTTTCCGCAGGCGGTTCCGCCGGGTCATCTGCTGTGCGTGCAGGAAGGGAAATGGTCGCTTACTCATTTATTCGATGTTTCGGATTTGCGTAAAATTCCCGCGGATGGTTCGCTGGATGCGGTGCGGGAGGCATTGCGGGATTCGGTTTCGTTTCGCGTGAAGGACGTGAAGAAGGCTGCCGTTTTTTTCAGCGGGGGCGTGGATTCTTCGCTGGTGGCCAGGCTGGTGGGCGATCGGGTGAAGAAAACGGTTCTTTTTTCGGTTGGTTTACGGGATTCTTCGGATTTGTTGGCCGCCAAGGGGGTGGCGAAGGAGATGGGTTTGGAGTGGGTGGGCCATGAGGTGACTCCGCTGGAGGTGCGGGAGGTTTTTCTGCCCGTGCTTAAGCGCCTGGGGGTGTTTGATGAACTGCAGGTGCAGATTGCGCTTTCCGAGTTTTTGGCCGCCGGGCTGATTGTGCGCAGCGGGTTTTCGGTGGCATTCAATGGGCAGGGAAGCGATGAACTGTTCGGGGGTTATTCGGAGTATTTGGAGGCATTCCGGTTGGGGGGTGCTTGGGCGGTGCGGGAGCGGATGTTTTGTTTTTTGGAGTCCATGGCCACCCGCAATTGTTTCCGGGAAGACATTGTTTCGAGTTCGTTTGTGCTCTCCAACCGTTCGCCCCTGCTGGATTTGTTTTTTGTGAAATCGGCGGTGGCGTTGCCGGCGGAGCAGAAAGTGCTTTCAGCCAGCGATGCGTTACGCAAGCACCCGGTGCGCGCTCTGGCCCGGGAGTTCGGGGTTCCGGCGCTGGCGGTCACCCGCAAAAAAACGGCCATGCAGTACGGGTCGGGGTTAAGCAAGTACAAAAAACTGCTGGGGCTTTAACTGCTGCAGAGATGACGTACAAAAACATCCGGCGCTATTTCGCCGCTAATTGCCGCATTTCGGATTTGTTCTTTTACTGCCGATTGGGTTCTTGGTGGCTGGCCCGTTGATTATCCGTATGCGATGCTGATGGTGGCGGGGTTGGGGGATGTTCCATCCGTGCATTGCACGGTGAAGTGAACCCGTTTTTTGAGGCGGATGATGGTGGTTCCGGTTGTCTGTGTGCAGGTGAGGGGGAGTGCAAACCGTCCGCTGGCCGGCATGGCGAAAGAGTCCAGTGTGCATTCGGTTCCGGTTTCGGTTAGGGTGGCGGTTTTGAGTTGTTCAAAGTAGGTGTTGAACTGATTTTGAGCGGTTGCGGTATTGATGGCGGAGCAGTTGCTGGCGCTTCCGGTTGATTCCTGGTAGGCTGCCAATATTGCGGGCCGGATTTCAATGTAGGTGTTTTGGAATGCCTGGTCGGTTTGGTGGGCCAGGAGTGCCACGGTTTCAAGTCCGCTGGTTTTCTGAATGGATTGCTGGGTGAAGAGGGTGGTGGAAAGGATGAGGAGTGCCAGGAGGGCCATGAATGCGGAAATCAGTCCTTTCTTCACGGGTTCACCTGGCAGAATTGTTCGGTTTGAATGGGGGTCTGGAAGCGGATGGCGGAAACGCAGGCGGCCTGGCAGGGGACGGTGGTGCAGGAAGGGGTTTGGGTAAGTTCCATGGAGTCGGCGGTGTGGGCGGGTTTAAGGATGTGAAGGGCAGCAGCATCCTGGGGGGCCAGTGGCTGGATGGGTTGAATGCGGGTGGTGTGGGTGGGGGCGGAGAGTGTGAATGCGGTGAGGAACACCAGAAGTACGGTGGCCGCCAGGAGGGCATCGTAGGTGAATGCGAATCCGCGTTTTAGCATTTCCATACCTCCAGGGTTATTTTTTTGGGGGTTAAGGAAAGCGGGGGTGAAACGGTGGGCGTGGTGGAGAGGGTGGCCCACCGGTCAATGGCAACAATGTCTGCGGTGGCGGGAATGGGGGAAATCGTTCCGTTGGCAAACAGGCCGGCCATGCGGGAATCCGTGGCGGGAGAGAAATTAAAGCAGTATTTTGCGGGGAGTCCGAGGTCTTTTTTCTGGAGGGTGGCGGCCTGCACATAAATGCAGTTGCGGACTTTGAGGTCTCCGGCGGTGCAGGGGGAGAGGGTGGAGGTGAGCCGGTCGGAGGCGGAAACGGCTATTGATTGCAGTCCGCTCTGGTTGATCCATTCCTGGTTTTCCAGCTGCTGGGTTTCGGTGGTGTGAATGAGGATGGCGAGGGCGGTGAATGTGATGGCGGCGGCCAGCATGAAGTCCAGTGAAAAGATCTGTCCTTTTTTCATGCGTTCACCGGTCCGTGCTTTCACAGCTGGTGGCGTGCGTGAGGGTGCCGTTGCGGGAAAGCGTGATGGGTTCAAATCCCGTTGGCTGGATGGTCAGTTGCGTGGGTGTGATGGAAATGCTGCAGGGGATGCTTTGTCCGTCGAGTCCGCGGATGGAGGGCACCTCGAATTGGAGAAGAACCGAATCATATTCACGGGTGGCAAGTTCCTCTTCTATGCCGGCCATGCGCTGGATTCCTTGTGCCAGTATCTGGCCTTGGGTTTGGATGCTGATGGTTTCCTGCTGGGCGTGGATTTGGTTGGCCATGAACCCAAGCAGGGCAATAAGACTTAAGGCCACCATGCCGGTGAGGATGAAGTCAAACGTAATCTGGCCTTTCATGGGATTCAACAGGATTAAGGGGTTGCCTGAATAAAATCCTTTTGGGTTGTTTAGGCGGGCAGCTGTTTTTCCATTTCGCACAGTTCTGTGAGAATAATTTCCATTTTTGGTTTCATTCCAAAAAAATAGTATATCAATCCGCCCAGAACCACGATTGCTGAAAACAGGAGGATAATGAGTGCATAAGTTGGGTTGGTTAGAATTCCGCCAATAAATCCAAGTATTCCGGTCGTGATGAAAATGAGCAGTGCATTGTATTTCTGAAGTTGCTTTTGGTACTGTAAATCCAGCCTGTTTTTTCTGATTTCGGTTTTGGTAATCATCTAATCACTCAGGGTTTTCATGAGCAGCGCGGTTCCGGCGGCGATGGACAGCACAGATGCTCCGACTGTAATAATTGAGTTTTGCAGTGTAATGCCGGGCGGCTGCGAGCTGATGTAAATGACCGCAATTCCCATCAATATGAGAAAAATGCTGACTCCCAGCAATATCCAGGCTGTTTTTTTGGGCATAACATGCATTCTTTTTTAAGATTATTAACTGTTTCTGGACTTCCGTGCCGGTGTGCCAGTGGGTTGCAGCAGCGAGTGAGCCGTCATTTCTTTGGGTTGGGTGATTCCCATGAGTTCGAGTACGCTGGGCGCGATCTGGGAGAGGCCTCCGGGGGAGAGTGTGTATTCGGTTGTTCCGGCCAGGATGCAGGGAACCGGGTTGCTGGAGTGAGAGGGTTTGGGTTGTCCGTCGGGAAAGCGTTTTTCTTCCGCGCTGCCGTGGTCGGCGGTTACGAGTGCAACGTATCCGTTTTCGATGGCGGCCGATACCAGTTTTCCCACGCATTCGTCCACGGTTTCCACTG
>JACRDJ010000130.1 GCA_016218635.1 Candidatus Iainarchaeum sp. | reverse complement strand
ACCTCCGTCCATATACGCTCATGCATGGGATTCTCTGCATCGGTTCCGCCACGTGGGATTTATTCGTATTCATTCACCCGCAGGTCATGAACGGAAAACTGGTACTGGTTCCGGGAACCAAGATGGAGGCGGAGTGCGTAGAGGAATTCAGCGGAGGCGGAGCCACCAACTCCGCGGTTGCATTTGCACGGCTCGGACTTCAGACTGCGATTGCCACCGGCATCGGAGCGGACGCGGAAGGAAAAAAAATCATTTCCGAACTCCGCGCGGAAGGCGTGCAAACGAAATTCGTTTTCCCGGCCGGACGCACGGCCACCTCCGTTATTCTCACCGGATTCCATCATGACCGCATCATTTTATGCCACGGGCACTCAAAACAGCTCAGCGCGCAACTCCATCGCATTAACTGGAAACAAAAGCACGCGAAATGGATTCATCTCTCCTCCCTTCACGGGGATTTTGCGCTTGCCAAAAAAATCATTCTGCAATCCCATTCCAATGGAACCCGGATTGCATTCAACCCCGGCGGAGAAGAACTCCGCAAAGGATTTTCTGCACTCAAACCCCTCCTGCCATGCACGGACGTTTTGTTCCTCAACCGGGAAGAATCCCAGCAACTGACCGGAAAAGAGGGCATTCTTCAAAACCTGCGTTTCCTGCAATCCCTGACTCCGCTGGTGGTCATTACGGACGGCCCCCGCGGAGCATGGGCCTTTGACGGAAAAAAAACGTATTATCAGAAAACCCATAAAGTGAAAGTACTCGATGCCACCGGGGCCGGGGATGCATTCAATTCCGCTTTCACGGCCGCATTCATGAAAAGAAAAGATATTCCAACCGCACTCCAATGGGGAACCCAAGAAGCCGAAAGCGTCATTGCGCACCTGGGCGCCAAGAACCGGCTGCTAAAAGAAAAAGAGATGAAGTGAGTGCCTTTCTTTGAAAGAACCCCGCGCCCAACCCGCATGCGGAAAATCGGCCGCCGCATTGCCACCGGAGCACTCTTGGGCACACTGGCATTTCAGCCCGTGCACGATTTTGCCAGAGTGGTGAAAACCCCGCAGGCGGAGCTGGTCTTCATGTATGGCCGCCATAAAACCCTGGAAGACACGGATGAACACTTTCAGCAGGCCGAAAAAGCCAGAAGGGAAGGAAACCCGTTTCGGTTTCTTTTATTGGAATGTGCCTGTACCTTGGAGGAGCGAAAGGAGGCTGAAGAAAAAGTCCGCAAAACCGTCAAACAAATCAGGGAAGCCATGGGGAAAAAAAGGAAGGGGATGACGGAGGAACAACTGGAAAAATCAATTCTGGAGGAACAGATGAGGGTTCCCGGCCGGACCCCGTTCAGTGCCGGGCTCCTGCTTCTGGCAGCCAAGTATGACTTAACCGTTAAAATGGCGGAAGGGTACGATCAGCTTCCCGCATTTCCACGCGTTGTTTTTCCGGAAGACTCCCTTATGCCTACGGCGGTTGTTTACCACTATGCGGAATTAACGGCGGGCCCGCTGCAGGAACATTTGCGCCAACGGAATGAAACCATTGCAAAAACCATTCCGGCTGTAATCAGAGAACTTAAGAAAGAGAACCCTTCGTGGAAAAAAATTCCCCGCGGAATGGCTGTTTTTGGGGCCGGTCACATTCAGGCCGATGACCTTCTGCCGGAAGAGATTAGAAGGACCCAGAGAATCCGTGTATCCCCCGACTCCGAAATGAGGGGCCTGATTGAGGTTCCGCTCCTCCTGGACGGAATACCCTTGGCATCCCCTGAAGGAAAAATCAAGCTGACGCTTTCAGCATGCCTGGATCTTGCAAAACTTCCAGCTCAATCCGAAGAAAGAGTCCGGTTAACCCAGGCACTCCGTAAACGGTCCCTTAAACAGGCACAGGCCATTCTCTCAGCGGTCGAAAACCTGACCGGGACCGCCCGCGCGAAAAAAATAATTGAACTTCTGACCGGCCCATAAAAAACATTATCCGGCAACCGGTGAAATGAGGCTTTTAATAAACTGCCATGCGTTGCGGAGCAGTTCCATCAGGCTTTCCCACCAGGAGGGAGTGACCTGCGTTTGCGGTTCCGGGGGCGAAGTGGTTGCGGGAGGGCTTTCTTCCAGGTTGGGCGGAGAATTGGGATTGGGTGCCCCGGTTTCCCCGATCACGTTCCCGTTT
>JACRDJ010000129.1 GCA_016218635.1 Candidatus Iainarchaeum sp. | reverse complement strand
CCGCAAAGTAAAAACCACGACGGCAAGCCTGCATGATGCAAAAATCAGTCTCATCACCAAGGCTGATTGGAAAATGTACCGCGACAAAGGATACTTCGGAACTACCCTGCCGCAAAGTGTGTTCGATAAAACTATGGACCGCGCCACGCGCGGTCATCCATTAACCGAAAGCCAAAAAGAACGCAATCACCAAATCTCCCGGATTCGCTGCCAAGGTGAACGCCCGTTTGGAGTAATCAAACGAACCTTCAACGGCGCCTTCACCCACGTCAAAACCCTCTCTCGCGTGAGCATCAAAGAAATGTTCAAATGCTTCGCATTTGATTTGTACCATCTCGTCACGCTTGAAAAGAAACGCCTAGCGTAAGCCATCGACAACAATAGAAAAATGAGGGAAATTCAAAAGAATTTCCCAAATAAAACGAACTGCTAAATCGCAGTTCTGGACTTCCGCCCAAAACTTTTTGAAAAAAGAGCTCAATTCACAGAAACAAAGGGTAAATCAAAACCCTCCATTGTTTTAAGTTGCCCGAGTATATACCGAAAACATTGTGAATGTTCCTTTATCAGCCCATCTCTTGTAAGCTGTGCCCAGATTTGATTATCTTTAGCGAAAAAATGAACATGCATATCCGGTGCAGGCGTATTTAACACGATGATTGAGTTGTTTTTTAGTATCCTTAACCGATAAAGTTCCACTTCGGAATTATTCTCATATAACCTGACGGAAGTCTGGACAATTCCTTTGGACATAAAACAGCGTGTGCCAACGAATTAATTAAGCCGGACCTTCATTTCTCCCCAGCACCCTCGAAAGCACCGGAAAGGGGTCCGCATAATACTGCTGAATGAACTCCCGCACCTGCTCCGCGGAAAACCGGTTGGACCCCATCCATTCCAGCAGTTTGGTCCGCACGCTGATTTCCTGCAGAATGTCCTTCTTGGACCTGCCCGTCCGCTCCGCCAGCCGGTCCACCAAATGAGAGGGAACGCTGGTGCGCACCAGCCGGTCATTCGCCGGATCCCATTCAAACACATTCGCCAGCAAGGGCTTTCCCTCCATGGAAGACACTTCCGCAATCTCTTTCACTCGGCGGACCACCCCCACCCCCGGCAACTGCACCCGGTACTGCACCACCACCAAATCCAGCAAGGGCACCATCACCTGCGGAACGCTCATCGGCGGCGAAACCAAACGCCACAACATTTCCTTGGCAGTATTCGAATGCAGGGTCCCCATGCACCCCCGGTGCCCCGTATCCATGGCCACAAACAACGTCTGCGTTTCCTCCCCGCGCACTTCACCCACCACAATCCGGTCCGGCCGCATGCGCAACGCATTCTTCAGCAACCCATCCATGCTTACCTCCGCCTGCTGACGAGAAGCCAGCCGGGACTCCATCTGCACCCAATTCTGACGCGAACCCAGATTCAGCTCCAGCGTATCCTCAATCGAAATAATGCGGTCCGAAAACGGAACAAAATCCGCCAGCACATTCAGCATCACCGTCTTGCCGGACCCCGAACCCCCCGTCACAATCAGATTTGAGGGAACCAGCCGCAATCCCTCCACCATCACCCACAAAAAAGAAGCCGCCTCCGTTGAAAGCGTTCCCAAACGAACCAAATCCACCACAGACAACGAATGCTTTGAAAACTTCCGAATCGTCAGCGTGTCCCCTAATGGAGTCACACCCGAAACGGTCGCATTCACCCGGCTGCCATCCGGCAAATGCGCATCCAAAAAAGGCCCTTCCGCATCCTTTCCGGCACTCCACGCGGCCCGCTTAATCAGCCCCCGCAAATACAAAGCACCCGGCACCACCACATTCGACTCACACATCCCATGACGGCGATGAACCACAAACACCGGCTTGTCCGGAGCATTCACCATAATCTCTTCCAGTTCATCATCCGCCATCAAGGGCGCCAGCACTCCAAACCCCAGTGCCTCATCCACCACCGCCTCCGCCAACGCCGAAAAATCAATCGCCCCCTTCACCGTGGACTTCAAAAGCCCTGCCAGCCCGGACTTAATCCGCGCATACTCTTCCGCTTCCAAAAAATGATTCAATGACTCCGGCAGGGAAATGCCCTTCAACACCTCGGAACCCAGCCGGCTCCCCCAATCCGAAGAAAGCCCCGCCTCGCGAAGCATGGACTCATTCACAATCGCCCCGCCGGAAAGCGCCCGCACCAAAAAAGACTTCAGCGCACCCTCTTTCGCCGAAAAACGTGGAACGCTCACCTCATAATGCGGACACGGAACACCCGCCACAATCCGCACCCGGCCATATTCATCCAAGACCATGCCCTTACCTCAACGAATATAATGCAGAAACCTCCTATAAAAAGCAGAAGGCTCAACCCATGAACCAACCCCAACCAACGGTGGAAATCATTCCGTGGTGGCATGACATCCGATTTAAACAACACCAGCAGGTCATTGAAGCAATCCGGAAACTCCCCAAAAACGGAACGCTGTTCCTTGAAATACGGGAGCCGGAACTAATCAAGCACCGGAAAGTAACACAATACCCTGTTAGCAATCTGTTATTGGAGTGGATGACCGGCGGAGGCTTGGGAAACCGGGTAATATTTGATGTCCTAAACGCCTGCGAATCCAGAAACATCCAGATGCTTCCTATGGAAAGTGTCGTGGCGAACAAGAACAAACCAAACAGCTGGTACGGACTACTGCGACACCCTGAAAGTCTAGCTCCCCGCAGCAAACTGCTAAGACGCCTCCTGCCGGCAGCTAAAAGCGCAAAAAGCATTTACGACTTTCTTCAATTAACCATCGAACGGGAACAGGCATTCGCACGGAATATTGCTGCACACCTCAAAGGAAAACCCCATCAACCCATTTACGTTTTAACCGGCAGTTCTCACACAGAAGGCCTCGTTCAGGAACTCCAAAAAAGAGGGATACCCTCCAAAGTCAGAACCGGACTGTTTGTCCTAGACCACGAACAAGAAAACGAATTCAATTACCGCAACAGACTACTCCAACTATTTCGGGAAGGAAAATACGGCCAGATTGTAAGAGAATACGGGGAAGCAGAACGAAAGACTTATGAAAAAAAACACGAAAGACAGGTTCCATTCACTCAAAAATACGCCGACATCCAGCGGATTCGGGAAAGAAACAAAACCAAAAAGGCCCACCTCCAACGCCGCCTGACCGAACGCCGCGCCCGCGTGCTTCCCAAGTGAATGCCAACAAATAAATAATCCAAGTCCCTTCTTCCTGCATGAATCCACTCCTCTCCCGCGTACTCTCCAAAATCAAGCCTTCCCCAAAAGAAATCGCCCGCCAGCAGGAATTCGCGCGCGCACTCATGCGCAAAATCAAAAAAGAAAACGCGCACGTGAACGTGGTTCTCGCCGGCTCACTCGCCCGCAATACCCACCTCAAAGGCGCCAACGACATTGACATATTCATCCTCTTCGCATCCGGCACCCCGCCCGCAAAATTCGAAAAAGAGGGATTACGCATCGGGGAAGCCGTATTCAAAGGAAAACCCTACGAAAAAGCATACTCGCAACACCCCTACATCCGCGGAGAGCTGGAAGGGTTCCGCGTGGAAATCGTTCCCTGCTATGAAATCGAAAACCCCCAGCTCCTCCAAAGCGCCGTAGACCGAACGCCGTTTCACACCCAATATTTGGCGAACAAACTCTCCGAACCCCAAAAAGACGAAGTGCGCCTACTCAAAGCGTTCCTGAAAGGAATGGACGCCTACGGGGCCGAACTGCGCACCCGCTCCATGCCCGGCTACCTCACCGAACTCTTAATCGTTGAATACGGTTCGTTTGAATCCGCCCTGCAGACCATTGCCAACTGGAAAAAAAACCAGTTCATTCTCCTGGACAAAACACTCTCCGCAGCCAGCATCTCCAAAAAATTCGATTGCCCCCTCATCGTGGTGGACCCCGTGGACCCCTCCCGCAACGTGGCCAGCGCGGTTTCACTTAACCAGATGGCCCGCATGGTGGCCGCCGCCCGCGCATTCCTGAAAAAACCAGGCGAACAGTTCTTTTTTTCCCACCACCGGCCCCGGCTTTCCCTTTCCCAGGTCAAATCCATGCTCAAAAAAGAGGAACTGCTGGCCGTGGAACTAAAATACCCCGCCAGCGAAATTGCGGACACCGTATGGGGCCAGCTCAAACGCCTTACCAAACGCCTCTCCCGCGCACTCGAAGAAAACGACTTCACACTCATCCGCGCCAGCGAATGGACGGACGAATCCAAACGCGTACTCCTCGTATTTGAACTGGAATCCCTCACCCTCCAGAAATCCCGCAAAAAAACCGGCCCCGAAGTGTTTGAAACCGAACACGGAGAACGCTTCCTCGCCGCCAACCCCAAACCCTTAAGCGGACCCCGCATCGAGGAAGGAAGATGGGTGCTGGAAACCACCCGGACCCACACCCAGGCCGGCACATTCATTACGCAGTTTCTTCAAAAAATAAAAAAAGAGGAAAAAGACAGCCTGCCCGCCAAGAGCGGACAGAAAATAAAAATCATCAGCGAAAAACAGCTTATCGCCGATTACCATAAAGACCCCGCATTCCGGCAATTCTTCTCCGACTACCTCCGCGGAAAAGAAGTCTTCCTTT
>JACRDJ010000126.1 GCA_016218635.1 Candidatus Iainarchaeum sp. | reverse complement strand
TTGGTCTGCAAATAAAGGCGTTTCTGCATGGGAATGATTCCCTCGAATTCCCTAAAAGAAGAAAACTGGGAGCCTTCCGCGGAAACGTAATTAAACTGCATTTTGTCTTTGGAGCCCCATAAGAGCGTCTGACGGTGTTCTCCGGACAGATCCCGCCAGGGACGCGAAATGTCAATTTTGTAGTGCTTGGAGACAATGGCCAGCTGCTGGCCCAGCCATCCATGCAGGCTCCTATACCCCGGCAAGGCAATGGCGCCCTTGAGAATGGAAAGCGTTTTGTCGGGAAGGATGAGGTCTTCATGGAATTCCTGCTTGAATCCAAGCCCATGGCATTGCGGGCAGGCTCCGAAAGGGGAATTGAATGAAAACATGCGGGGCTGGAGTTCGGGCACGCTGATTTCGTGCTCTACGCAGTCCAGCTTTTTGGAGAATGAAAAATCCTTGTCCGAGGCCGCCACGATCACGAATCCTTCCGCCAGCGCGGAGGCCGAATCAATGGCTTCCGAGAGCCGGGATGCGTTCTCTTTGGAAACGCTCATGCGGTCCACCACCACTTCAATGGAGTGCTTCACGTTCTTGTCGAGTTGAATTTCTTCGCCGATTTCGTAATTCACCCCATCCACGCGCACCCGCGAAAACCCTTTCTTCTGCATTTCTTCGAGAAGCTTCGCATAGGTTCCCTTTTTGGCCCGCACGATGGGTGCCAGTACCCGCACGGCTTTTCCGGGAAGCTTTTCCTGCAGGGAATCCACAATCTTGTCCGTGCTCGACGCACGCAGCACCTTATGACAGACCGGGCAATGCGGAACCCCTACGCGGGCGAAGAGCAGGCGCAAGTAATCGTATATTTCGGTGATGGTTCCCACCGTGGAACGGGGGTTGCGTCCGGCGGTCTTCTGCTCAATCGCAATTGCCGGCGAAAGCCCTTCAATGGAATCCACGTCCGGCTTATCCATGACTCCCAGAAACTGCCGGGCATAGGCGGAAAGGCTTTCCACGTAACGCTTCTGGCCCTCCGCATAAAGGGTGTTAAAGGCCAGCGAACTTTTACCCGAACCCGAAACGCCGGTGATTACCACCAGCTTGTTGCGGGGCAAGTCCAGGTCAATGTTCTTTAAATTGTGCTCGCGCGCGCCCTTAATGCGGATAAAATCGTGCATGCATAAAATTCTCCCGGCAAAGGATTAAAAAACGAAGCAAAACGGGCCCGGCACAGAGAATAAAAAAGCGATCTTGGCTAAGTATCACTTTGCTTTCATCCTTTTCTCCAATTCCTGTATTTTGTCACGGAGAATGATGGCCTTCTCGAAGTCCAGGGTTTCCACGGCGGCATTCATTTCAGTTTCAAGCTCCACCACCAGGGCCGGAATGTTGTTGGGGGGAATTCCTTCAAGGTCTCCCAGCTCCATTCCCTCAGAGGGAATGGATTTCACGATGGTTTGAGGCGTAATTCCGTGCGCGGCATTGAACGCGGTTTGTTTTTTGCGCCGGCGGTCGGATTCCGAAATGGCGGCCTTCATGGAATCCCTCAACTTATCCCCATAAAGAATGACCCGTCACTCCGTATTCCGGGAAGCGCGAACAATCACCTGAATGAGGCTCCGGGCACCCCGCAAAAACCCTTCCTGGTCCGCATCCAGCACGGCCACCAGGGCCACTTCCGGAATGTCGAGGCCTTCGCGGAGCAGGTTAATGCCCACCAGGCAGTCAAATTTCTTCAACCGCAATTGCCGGATGAGTTCCGTGCGCTGCAACGAATCAATCTCGGAATGCAGGTAGCGGGCCTTCACCCCGTTCTTGGCCAAAAATTCCGTCAGATCCTCTGCCAGCTTCTTGGTAATGGTGGTAACCAGGGTCCGGAAACCCTTCTGTTCCGTTGCCCTGATTTCTTTGAGCACATCCTCCACCTGCGAGGAACCCGGACGCACTTCCACCACCGGGTCCACCAGTCCCGTGGGACGGATGATTTGTTCCACCACGGAAGCCGAGGAATTCAGTTCGTATTCGGAGGGCGTGGCGGAAGTGAACACCGCATTCTTGAGATAAGGCTCGAATTCCTCGAATGAAAGCGGCCGGTTATCATACGCACTGGGCAGACGGAACCCGTGCTCGATGAGGTTTTTTTTACGCGAACGGTCCCCGTTCAGCATGCCCCGCACCTGCGGAAGTGTCACATGCGATTCGTCCACCACCATCAGAAAATCCTTGGGAAAAAAGTCCAGCAGACAGAACGGGGGCTCACCTGGTTTTCTTCCGTCAAAATGCCGGGAATAATTCTCAATCCCGTTGCAGTAACCCACTTCCTGCAGCATTTCCAGGTCGTAGCGGGTCCGTGACTCCAGGCGCTCGCGTTCCAGGGGAGCAAGCTTGGGCGCCGCTTCGGCCAGCTCGGCTTTAATGGAAACAATGGCCCGGTTCACCTGCTCTTGCGGCACCACGAAGTGCTTGGCCGGAAACACCAGAAATTCAGTTAAGGGCTCAATTACGGAATTACGCATCACCCGCCGGCGCTGCAGGGACTCAATGACCGCATCCAGGAACCCCACGCGAACGAATTCGTCCTCGCTTCCCATGCGCACATCCACAATGTCCCCGTTCACGCGCACTTTTCCGGGCGAAAAATCCACGTTGTTGCGCTCATACTGCAAATCAACCAGTTTAGCCAGCAGTTCCTCGCGGGAAATCCGCTGACCCACTTTCAGTGAAAACGCCATCTCCGCATACGTGGAAGGGTCCCCGATCCCGTAAATGCAGGAAACCGAGGAAACAATAACGACATCCGTTCGGGAAAGCAGGGCATTCGTGGCTTCCAGACGCAGCTGCTGAATGCGTTCATTCACCTGCGAGTCCTTCTCAATATAGACATCCTTGGCCGGCAGATAGCTTTCCGGCTGATAGTAATCAAAATAGGAAATGAAATAATGCACGGAATTGCGGGGGAAGAATGACCTGAATTCATTATACAGCTGGGCCGCCAGGGTCTTGTTGTGCGCCAGTACCAGCGTGGGCCGGTTCAGCCGGGCAATCACGTTGGCCACGGAAAAAGTTTTCCCGGAACCCGTAACCCCTAAAAGTGTATGGCGCCCGCCCTTGGAAAGCCCTTTCACCAGCGCCTCAATAGCGGGGCCCTGATCGCCTTTAGGTCCATAATCCGAAACCAACTCAAACCGTTCCATGGCTATTTTAGGCCTGAAAAGGGTTTTAAAGGAAAAAGCTGCCTTAGAAGATAGGCCTAAGAATGAGCCAATAAGAAATGAAACCTGAAAGGAAAATAATGCCCCGAAAAATAATTCCAAGGGAACCCGTCAGACGTTTTACAACAGACTGGTTTAATCCACGCTACCATCAGCGGAAATTCCCGCACCATGGAACACTTATGCAGCAGCCGGAAGGGAAGGCCCTCGTCCGCCAGGCATTACAGGGATTGCATCCTAACCCTGCCGGATCCGCTGTGGAAATCGGGCCCGGGCGGGCACCGCTCCTGGCGGAACTGCCATTCAGGGAAAAAACATTCGTGGACGTGAATCCGGAGGTGCTGAAAGGAATCAAAACCGGAAAGAAAGTACGCGCCGACATCCGTTCATTCACCTTGAAGAACACAACAGAATTAACAATCATAAACGAAGTGCTGACGCACATTCCGCCATCTGAACGGATAAAAGTCGTTGAAGCGCTTGCCGAAAAGAGCCAGGCCATCCTAATTGTTGACCGGCTGACTTTTTCCCATCAAACAATGAGGGAATTCATTGAATACGAAATAAACCGTTCCCGAAGAATTGAATTGCCCCATAAACCAATCCCGGAACAAATCCGGATAGAAGCGGAATTAACCCAGGCCGAAGAGAACTGGAAACAACACGCAGCCCATGAACGGGTAAAACGTGTTGATTTTGAAAGACTTGAAGCCTCGCTGGAACGGAAAGGATTTGAAGTCTGTTGGGAAATTCACCATACCATACAGCCGGATGAAAAACGGGAAGTGTATGCCATCCTGACCGCAAAAAGAAAATAATGATTCTCGGAAGAAACGGCTGAATCAGTTAATCTGAAAAAAAACGGAGCCCTCTTTTTTCACGGGCTTTTTTTCCTCGTAATCAAAGTTCGCGGTTTTCTGTCC
>JACRDJ010000128.1 GCA_016218635.1 Candidatus Iainarchaeum sp. | reverse complement strand
TCGGACGGATGGACTCCAGCTCCAGATACCCACTGAACAAAAAATGGTCACTCACAAAACAATCAAAGGAATTGGCACGGAATGGAAGTTCCAATGCATCGGCCCGAACCGTCCTGACCCCAATCTTTTTCGAAATAGCCGTCGCATCCGCATCCAAATCCAGGGCCACCGCATGCGCACCCTTGCTTTCCAGAAAACGGGCAAAAATCCCGGTGGAAGCACCCACATGCAGAACTTTCTTTCCTTTCAGAGAACCCAAATGACGGGAAAGCCCCTCATACGCTGGCACATAATCCACCAAACGACGGGCAAAGGTATATGCCAGAAAACCCGACCGGACTTGATGGCCCTTCAATTCGGCCAGCGAATGCGCTTTCGCACTCAACCCATGCGATTCATCAAACCGATTCAATTCCGCAAAAAAGGGGTTCCGTTCTGTTTCCGCCAGATGCTTCCGGGCCGCCCTCGCAACAGCCGCATTCAACCGCCGGTGAATCGCCGGATACATCGAAGGAACCATACATTACCATCCTGCAAAAAAAATATAATCCTGCTTTCCGGGTCAGTCCACCAGCGGAAACCGTAATCCTTCCACCCGCGCACTATGCCCGCAAACCCAGCGAAAAAGGAAATAAAACAAAAACAGCAACAGTACGTCCGTCACGAAATCCGCCACCAGCAAACCCGGCGAAACAAACACATTGGTCACCCAATAGCCTACATTATGCAAAACGGAAGCCACCAAAAAAACACCCAGCAGACGAACCAACGAAACAGACCCCGCACTGCGCGCAAACACAAACACATTCAGCGCAATCAGCACATGCAGGAACTCATGAAACCAGAAATCAAATGAAACCCAGGAAAGCGCGAACGGAATTGCGGCAAAACCCCCGTTGCGGAGCACCTCAAAAAAAGAGGAATCCGGAACCATGATTCCTTTTCCGAAAGCGGAAAAGAAAAAAAACACCTTCACCCAGATCAGCACCTGCAGGAAAACATAGAACCCCGCATGCCGGACAAACAACCCGTGCCAGTAATCCGGATCCAACCCCATCCCTTTCGTCAAATGAATATGCCTACTACGTCCATGGACGAAACATTTATAAGAGGAAAGCGGAACTATGGATGTAAATGAACCAGCTGGAGCTCACCATTGCCGGCGAAATCGCCTTATCCAAGGACCCCGGCGGGTCCATGAAGAAATGGCGTGAAATCTTCGGCATCAGCCAGACCGAAATGGCCTCGTACCTCAAAATTTCCTCTTCCACCATTTCCGACTACGAGGGCGGGCGCCGGAAATCCCCCGGAATCAACGTGGTATCCCGCTTCGTGAATGCCCTCATCCGGCTTGACGAAACCCGCGGCAGCAAAATCACCAAACAGCTCGAAAAGGACTTCAAGCCCAAGGAAAGCCCTTTTGACGTGCACGAATTCCGCGCCGGCGTGAACGGAAAAGACTTCGCCAAAAAAATCGGGGCCGAAGTCATTGCCTGCCCCCAGCGCCTTAAAGACATCAGCATTTACGGATACAGCATCATCGACTCCCTGAAAGTCATCCTCGAAGTCCCCGTGCACGAATACATGACCATGTACGGAAAAACCCCCGAACGCGCACTCATTTTCACGCAGGTGGAAAGCGGACGCAGTCCCCTGATTGCCGTCAAAATCGGACGCTTCTCGACCGACATGAAACCCTCCGTCATCGTTCTCCACGGACTCAAAAAAGCCGATCCCGTGGCCGTCAAAATCGCGGAATCCGAAAAAATCCCGCTCCTCGTAACCGACGCACCCATCGAAGAACTCAAAAAAACGCTGAACGGATACGAGTAAAAACTTATTTGCGTTCCATGGACGGAATCCGCACACAGAAAGTAAACCGCTGCTTTAAGCGCCCTTTTGCATCCAGGCCAGCCAGCTTGCCGGACACCGTGGTAGGGCCCCCATACCGGCGCGCCAGGAAATCCATGGCTTTGCGGCCGCCCTTCTTGGACCCCAGCTTCAAATCAAACCCGTTCGGGGCCTTCCCGAACGACACCATGCGCGCCATGGAATCCGTCTTGGCCAAAAAATCCAGATGATCATGAAGCTCTTCGAGCACATGCCGGCGCTCAGGCTCCGAAATGGAGGGCGCAAAACGAACCTGCAGAATGGACTCAAAATAATCCGAAGACAAACGCATGCAGGAATCGCATAAACGGTGCTTTAATTCAACCACGGTCTTCGCATCCGATTCCAGCACCACGTCCGAACGCTCGCCCGCAAACGAAATCACGCCCAGACGCTTGCGTTCCCCCAAGGGAACCAACCGCACCCGCGCATTCACCAGCGAAACGCCCTTGGGCTTGAACCGGGATAAAACCAGCTGCTCCAGGGCCGCCTCGCTGAACGGACGCCAATAGCGCCCATCCTGAATCTTCTCGCACCGCGGACAGAACACCACCGGAAGCGAAACCGGAATCGCGCCCACCGGATTGTCCTGCAGGAAGCAATTCACGCAAAAACCGTCCACAAACGGGCCCCTGGAAGTCCCGCACTTGGGGCAAAATTCGCGCAAAAAAACCACACCCTAAAAAGACAGCGTGTCCCCGACGGCCGGCGCAAATGCCTTAAAGCCCTTCGCAGTCAGTTCGTCGCGGAACTCAAACATGACTTTCCGGTCCCCGTGCACGAGCACAATGTTTTTGGGGGACACTTTCTCAATCATTTTTAATAGCTCCGAGTGCGCCGCATGCGCGGAGAAATCAAACCGCCTGATTTTAAGCTTGAGCTCCACTTCCGTTCCGTCAATCACCAGACGCTTATGATCCAGCGCCGTACGCCCCGGAGTCCCTTCCACCTGGTAACCCGTCATAATCAGGCTGGAGTTCGGGTCCCCGTAAAGTTTACCCAGGTACTGATACACCGGCCCACCCTGCAGCATGCCCGCGGTCGTTACAACCACGCTGGGTTTCTTAAGCACCTCTTTGCGGATGCGCGGGGAAGAAACCATTTTCACGGAATGAATGGCTTTCTTGAGGAACTGGGGGTCGCGAAGGTAAGTGGGATTTTTAAGATAAATCTGGGCAGCCGCCTGGCACATTCCGTCCAGATAAACGTCCGCCTTAATGCCATACTCAAAGAGCACATCCAGCACTTCCTGGCTTCGGCCCACCGCAAACGCGGCAATCACCGCGTGCCCGCCCGAATCAATCGTTTCCTGCACCATGTCCACGAACGCCTTTTCCTCTTTCTTGCGCGGAGGATGCTCGCGGTTCCCGTACGTGGACTCCGTAATCAGCACATCGCACGAATCAAACGGAACATTCGCCCCCGTCTGCAGGCGGGTGTCATCCATCCGGTAATCCCCCGTATACACCATCGAAAAATTGTTTTTCAGATTCAGCTTCACCAGCGCGGAACCCAGAATATGGCCCGCATCAAAGAGTTCCAACGAGGAATTATGCGAAATTTCCACGTGCTTGCGGTAAGGAACCTGGAACGTGTACTTTTCCGCCAACGCAATCTCTTTCTTGGAAAAATAGGCAATCGCATCATCCGCGGCCGCAATCTTAAGCGTATCATTCCATAACAGGCGTGAGAGCTCCAGCGTGGGCGGCGTCATGTACGTACGGATATTTCCGTGATTGAAAAGTGTCGGCAAATGCCCGGAATGATCCAGGTGCGCATGCGAAATGATGGCCGCATCCAGATGGGTTTTTGGATCCAGCGGATACTCCACCCCCAAGGGATTGAGTTTAACCCCGTAATCCAGCAGAATCTTGTCGCCGGCATCCACCAGAAAACCGCTTCGGCCCACTTCCTGAGCCGCACCCAACATCTTCAGTTTAACCAAACAAAACCACTATTCACTCAGTGTTAAGCACTATAAGCCCCTCACGCCTTAATAAAACCAACGGCAAACAACGAAACGGAACCATTCCCCGCATTAAAAACCGTATTTCTTCCGGATTTGCGCATAGTAAGGCTGCAGAGCCGCTGCAACCTCCGGGGAAGCCACATGAAGCGCCAGCGCATAAAGCCGGCGAACCAACGCCCGCGAAGTACCCAGCTCCTCAATTCGTTTGGACAAAAAATCAGTCCGAAAAGAAGCCGGAACAGGTCCCCATTCAACCACCCGGTCCAAATCAATCGGAATAATTCCCCCGGAAGGCCGCTTGATGAATGCACCCAACAGGCCCGGCGCCCCTTTTCTTCGCTTGAATGGTTCAACCAAATCCGATACCGGGCAATACCCGGCATTGGCCACCTTGGTCATCTCCGCAACGGCTTCCAGTTTGCTGCGCACATCCGGCAAAATAAAAGAACTCTTATTCACAATTTTGGAACCCACCCGGGCCGAACCAAAAAGCTCTGAAACCTGCACCCACTCTGTTCCCCGAAGCCTCGTCTGATCCATTTTTAGGGAAGCCATATCAATTACCGGAACCCCCACTTTAATGAGCCCCATCTTTGGAAGCTGAACGCCCGCAGCCCTCAAGGCATCAATCGCAGCCACATACTCTCCCGCCCGCTCATCCGTCAACGGCTGATGAAAAAGCTTAATGGCCACCCGGTTTGGAGAACCGCCCCTGAACTTAATCCGGCCCAAAAAAACATCCCCCGTCATGTACCCTCCCAGCCGGAAAAGCCGGTCACCCTCTTCCCGGATAATGCGAAGAGACTCCACCTCGGAAGAAGGCTTAAGGGGACGCTTCAATAAAGTCCGCTCCTGCTGCCGCTGCAAGGAAGATTTCACGTCCGAAAGCTCGGAATCCAGAAAAAGAGCAGAACGGGAAAACATCCGTTCAACCAACGGAACCCTCCGGAAAACCCCGGACACCATTTTTCTCATACGCGCTGCGCCCATACCAGTCTAATGCAACCGGATTTCTTTAAAAAAACAATCACAACGAAGTTACTTTAATGGGCACAGAACAGGCATGGAAGAAATTTCCGGACGAAACAACCATTCCCACACGGCCCCGCCCTTACATCAATCACTCCGTTTCATTCAAAAAACCGGTTAGAGTAACGGAACGCTGGAAAGCGCTTCAAAAAGCCGGCCTCAACGTGTTCTTCTTCCCCTCAAAACTCATCAACGGAGCGGACATGCTTTCCGACTGGGTGCCCGGCAGTTTGGTCTCAAAACCGCATTCTCAAAACTCATCAACGGAGCGGACATGCTTTCCGACTCCGGCACCACGGCCATGACCAACCGCCAATGGGCGGCCCTCCACGAAGGAGACGAAGCCTACGGATCCAACCACGGATACTTCATCCTGCAGGAACAAATCCGGCAGACATTCGGCCCCCCATTCTTTGAACTCGGAAAAACCCCCAACGCATTCCTCTTTCACCAGGGCCGCGCCGCCGAGGACGCCTTATTCCACGCACTGGGAAAAACCGGAAAAAACCTCATAGTTCCCAGCAACGGACACTTTGACACGACCCGCGCCAACATTGAAGCCAACGGAATTCAGGCGCTTGACCTATTCTCCCCTGAACTCAAAAACCCGGACTCCCGGGAAATATTCAAAGGAAACATGGACTCTGAGCGCCTCAAAAAACTCCTCGCCGCCTCCGCCGCCCGCATTCCCCTCATCTACCTCACCATCACCAACAACACCGGCGGCGGCCAGCCGGTCTCCATGCAAAACATCCTGCAAACCGCGCAAGCGGCCCGCACCCACAAAATCCCATTATTCCTGGATGCCTGCCGCTTCGCCGAAAACGCCTGGTTCATCCGCCAACACGAAACCGGATACCACACTCAATCCATTGAACGCATCGTGCACGAAATGTTCTCCTACGCGGACGGATTCACCGTAAGCTTCAAAAAAGACGGCCTCGTCAACATGGGCGGAGGCCTCTTCCTGAAATCCGGCGGAGCGTTCCTGAAAAAATTCCCAAAACTCCCCAACCAGCTGCTGGACTTCCAGATCCTCACCGAAGGCCACCCCACCTACGGCGGACTGCCTGGACGCGACCTCCTCGCACTGGCCGAAGGACTTAAAACCGTCACCCGAAACGACTACCTCACGCACCGCATCACCCAAGTCCAGAAACTGGCCAAAAAACTCAACCAAAACGGAATACCCGCCCTCTACCCGGCCGGGGGACACGCCATTTACCTGGACATGAACCGGTTCTTTGAAGACACCCTCCTCACACCCGCTGACTTCGGCGGAATCGCATTCACCGCACTCTTATTGGGACAATTCGGCCACCGGGCCTGCGAACTCGGAAACTTCGCCTTCGGGTCCTTCAACCCCAAAACCAAAAAAGAATCCTTCCCCGAAATCAACTTCGTCCGCTACGCCATCCCCCGGCTCGTCTACGAAGAACAGGACCTTAACGCAGTAGCCGAAGCCACCCAGGCATTATACGAATACCGTCACCGCATTCCCGGAATCAGGGTCACCTACGGAAAAGAACTTTCCCTCCGTCACTTCAAGGCCCGGTTTGAATTCAAAAAAAATTAGGCCTCCACATACTCCGGTTCCCGAGGCAAAGCATCCACTCCGCAAACCGCCCGGTTTCCATCCTCCCAAACCTGCATGCCGGTTTCCTTTGCAGCACGCCGGAGTTCAGTCACCAGAATCCTGGCCGAATTCCCGCCCCGCATCAGAAAAAATTCCTCCAGCCCCTTGGAAAACTTCTCCACCACAAACCGGCAGTTTCGTTCCCTCGCAAACTGCATGGCCTGCTTTAAGGCCCGAAAACGCCAGCCCAAAAAACGGGAAGCCTGCGCACGGGAAAAAAAAGGGCCTTTCCCCGGATTCTGATGCCGCCAGGAAGAACCCCGGAAATGCGACTGGGCCAGCAGCAACTGAACGGACTTCTTTCCAGGCAACACCACCACACTCACGGTTCCCATGGCCGAAGGATTATCCTGGGCAGGCCCCGCCTCCCGCATCAAACCCGACACATTCCGAAACGAAGGCCAATGTTTCGGGTCCGCAAAAGCCACAAACTGATAAACCGGTTCTTTTCCTCCAAAAACCCGGGAACGAACAACCAGCATGTTTTTTTCCCGAAGAGCCCGGTGCTCCGAACGGGAATGCCCTTCCCGGTCAGGAACCACAAACGGTTTTTCCGGACGGGATAACTTCCACGCCCGCTCCACCAACGGCAACGGAACCGGCTTATAGGGCATAATCAATAAACTGAAAAGAAGTATAAAAAAGTGGGCATGGGCAGATTTGAACTGCCGACCGCGCGATTATCAGTCGCGTGCTCCAACCAGGCTAAGCTACACGCCCCACGGCACTCCTATTCTTCATTAAGAAAACTTATAAACCCTTTATGTGACTCATTTGAAGGACAGCCCCATCGTCTAGTGGTCAAGGATATCTGCCTTTGGAGCAGAGGACCGGAGTTCGAATCTCCGTGGGGCTAATGCCCGGACCGCGTTCACTCCTCCAACCGGCTGAAGGCCCAACCAGAACCGGATACGCCGCCAAAACAACGAAAACATAGATATAGTATAAGGGCCTACCCAGTATATGGCCTGGATTACAACCGAAACCCCGAACGCCAAATACGTGCTGATTTTTAGCGTTCACTCCGGGGAAACAGAACCAAGCCCCACCCCCTTTGACGCCCTCATCCTCGAAACCACCGGAGTAAGCTGGAACAATGCGTTGGGAGCCTACAACGATCCGCAATACCAAAAAATTTTGGCCCAGGCAGTCCGGGGCCAAAAAACCATCTGGCTCACAGATCCAGGACTCAGCGAAAAAGCCGGCAGGTGGGGGAAAACAAAAGCCGGAATACTGGGTGCAGCAACGGCTCTTGGAAGCAATGTCCTGATAAGAGCCTTAATGAACCGAAAAAAAATGACCCGGAGACAGTTTCTTTCCAGAATGGCCATTTCAGCAGGATTGCTAAGCCCGGGCTTACCCATTGCCCTGTCGATAATTGCACCCGGACAGTCCCATTCGGAAGAAATCAGACATCCATCCCTCTGGAAAAAAAGAACCCAAATAAGCGACATCATTTACGGCGGCCTGACCACCGTACGGAATGCCATTACTGCCGAAAAAGCGGAAACACGCATTGCACCCCTGCTCCGCAAAGAACTGGGACGAAAACCCGTCATAGCCATGGCGTGGGGTGTCGGACATTACGGAATCAAAGAACTGCTGGAAAACCCACAGAAAAGAAAAAAAATCCTGGAAGAAACCAGGCTCACAGATTACGTCACGAAAGACTACCCTAAAGCCATACGGTTCAGACTGGACGAATCCGGAAACCCACAAGAAGAAAAAGAATACTCCTTTTCATTTTACCAAAAACCAAAAAAAGACCCATTAAAGCCCTCGTCCCCGTTATCCCGAAGAGAATTCTTCAAAAAATTCAGGCCAAAATAGCCATTACCGCACCAGTTTCGCCCGCCGACACGTCCGGCGAGTACGGGCACTACTTTCAGTAGTGCTTGCTTCGCAGGAACTTCTGCAGGCAAGTAACTCCCTTCGAGAGGCCTCTATCTTCGGCAACAAACCATTTAAACCATTCCCACGCCGTTTTCGTCCGGCGGTACCGAGAACCCCCGCTTCGCGGGAGTTGTGCTCCGCACGACGCTTTCGATCGCCGATACCGAAGAACCGCCTCCGGCAGTACTTGCTTCGCACAGGCCAAACCATTTAAACCATTCCACCCAGAAAGAATAAAGCCCAAGGTTATGCGGGAGTCCCATAGTGGCAATTGGGCTTGGTTCAGGGCCAAGTGGCTTAGTGCCTCCGCAGGTTCGAGTCCTGCCTCCCGCATCGTTTTCGTCCGATGGTACCGAGGGTTGCCTCCGGCAAGCCATGCTCCGCATCGTTTTCGTCCGATGCCGTTTTCGCCCGGCAATAACGAGAACCCCTGCTCCGCAGGAGTTATACTCAACACCCCGGTTCCACCCCATCACAATCCTTAAAAACCGTTTCTGAATCCATTGATACATGTTCAGTCCCTGGCATGACGTCTCATTCGGAAAAAAGGCCCCCCAGGAAGTGGAGGCCGTCATTGAAGTCCCCAAGGACTCCAAACTCAAATACGAAATCGACAAAGCCAGCGGCATGCTCCGCCTTGACCGCGCGCTTTACTCCGCCGTTCACTACCCTGGTGATTACGGGTTCATTCCCCGCACCTACTGCGAGGACAACGACCCCCTCGACGTCATCGTCATCTCCAATTTCTCCACCTACCCCAACACCATCGTCACCGTTCGCCCCATCGGCATGATTGAAATGCTGGACAAAAACGAAAAAGACGACAAAATCATCGCCGTGCACGCCAACGACCCCCGCTTCACGGAAATCAAATCCCTTAAAGACATTCCCAGCCACATCCTGCTCGAAACCAAGCACTTCTTTGAAACCTACAAATACCTCCAGAAAGTCGAGGTGAAAATCATCCAGCACCGTGAAACCAAGGACGCCTGGAAATGCATTGAAAACGCCATCCAATTATACAAAAAAAAGTTTCCCGAACGCAAATACCCGGAATAAGGCTTATGCCACCCAAGCCCGTTCCCCACGAAATTCCCCGCCATCAGCCACTTCAGAAACCATTATGGGAACAGGTCCGCGGGCACCCGGAACTGCCCCTGGCACTTGAAAGTCTTAAAGGCACAAACCCCCAAACGTTCATGCGGGGATTCAATACCCTCCTGCGGATTGCCACCCGGGACAAAGAAGTTTCCCAAAACCCCCACCTCCGCGGATTCCTGACCGAAATACTGCTTTCCTTCAAAAATCATGAAAGAATTGCCCAAAAAAAGAATCCCGGAATCCTTCGGCAGTTTCTGGAAAAAAAATTCGCCGAAATAGAAAAAGACCCTCATGCCCAGCACGTGATTGAATTTGAACTGGAACAAAAAAAACAAAAAGTCAGGAGCGGGAGGAAAAAATAATGGGCCTGCTTGATTTCTTTTCCAAGAAAAAAAACGAAGAGGCACTCATTTCGGCCGAAACCTGTGCCTTATGCGGCCAGCCCGGCGCCGACAAGGAATTCGCCGGACAATTATGGCACAAAAAATGCATGCGCTCCGCCCGCAAGGCCGCCAAAGGAATGATTTAACCGGAAAAGCCGCAGAAGAAAGAACGGACTAAAGCTGTTCGAGAAACCGTTCCAGATCAAGTTGAATGTCTTTAGCAATCTTACTTACTAATTTGATTCTGATTTCATTATGCCTGGGAACCAGAGTTGTCCGGCCATCCGGATGCTGAAAGAATAGGTGGGCGCCCTTTTGCCGGAGTGCCCTGAATCCGAGTTTATGCAAGGCCCGAAGTAGCTTATCGGTCTTGACAACATTAAGCATACACTTTAACCTTTTCGATACCGACAAACCCCTGTTTCCTGGAAGTACCGGTTTCCCGCAAAACTTCCAGATAAAGTTCAATGGCCTCTTTTACATTCCGAAGAACGTCCCGCTTGGTTTCCCCCTGCGTATGACACCCCGGCAGAGCAGGAACGTCGGCAATAAACCATCCGTCCTCGTCTCTTTCAAGAACCACATCAAACTCTTTGATTTTCATAATATTCCCTTACATCAG
>JACRDJ010000127.1 GCA_016218635.1 Candidatus Iainarchaeum sp. | reverse complement strand
TGAACAAATCGTCCACCAACGATTGATGAAGGGTATTATCAAAAAATATGCTTACACGCCAGTCTCCTCTTTCATTTGAGGAGTCACCGGCCAAACTCCCGTCTCCTAAGAGTAGCCCGATCAGATAGGCCATGTCTGCAGTGATTTTTTTTGGAAATCTTATTTTTACAGAAGAATACATGCTGCCAAGAAAAAAATCGGCGGCGTTAACCTGAAGTTTAATTTTATTCTGGAAGGATAAGTCACAAAGTGAAATGAGTTTAAGAAAAGTACCCAACGGGATAGGGTTCCGCACATACCATTCTTTTAACGCCGGATAATTTGTTTTCAGTTTGATGCAAACTACAGACGGCCCACCCAAGTATGCAATCATTTCCCTTACGGACGGGCCCACCCCCTGAACATAAATTTCATCATTCATCCATTCGGGCGAATCAAACACCGATAATTCCGGGCTCATGCCGGAATGAGGGAGTTGGAAGATAAGCCCCTATTCAGACCATCATGCCGCTGCGGGAAAAAAGCGTTATTTCCCGAACCGTCTTTTGCGGGATTCGAATTCTTCGATGGCCTGGTCAATGTCGGTTTTGGAGACTTCGGGCCAGTATTTGTCGAGAAAGTAGAGTTCGGAGTAGGCGGACTGATAGCTTAAAAACCCGGAGAGCCGCTGGGTGCCGCTGGAGCGCACTAACAGGTCGGGTTCCATGAAGTCCGCGTAGAGGTAATTTTTGAATGATTCCGGGGTCAGCTGTTCGGGGGAAAGCTGTCCCAAGCGGATTTGTTCCGCGGCCTTCTTGGCGGCATCCACGATTTCCTGCTGGCCATTGTATCCGATGAGCAGGGAAATGGTTTTCTCGGAGTTGTGCGCGGTTTCGGTTTCCAGTAAATTCATTTTTTCCTGAAGGTCTTTTGGAAAATAGTCTTTGCGGCCCACGAAGCGGATGCGGACCGGGTTTTCGTTGACCGTGCTTTCCTTGCGGGCGCGGTCAATTTCATGCGAAAAAATGCGGAACAAAACGCTGAGTTCCTCGCGGGAACGGGAAAGGTTCTCCATGGAAAGCGTGTAAAAGGAAATGAATTTCACGGAAGGATAGCTGGCCAGCCATTCCACGGTGTTCCAGGCCTTCCGGGTTCCCATCAGGTAGGCTTCCGCCAGGGAGAGATTATTGGCAAACGCGTAACGACGGTTTCCATCCGGAATGAATGCAATGGATTGAAGCACAACCAAGCCCCTGCGCAAGAATTATTAAGGCGTTTTGAACTATCCTTTAAGCCGGCAAGAGTTTTAAAGGCTATCCCCGGAGAAGTTATGCCCGAAATCACGGAAGAAAAAAAGCGAAAAGGCATTCAGCTCATTGAACGCATGCTGGGAAAAAGCCAGCAGGCGGCCACGCAGTATGCCCGCATTCAGCAGGCCACGCCGGCACCCATCAGTGAAAAAAAAGTCCGCGCCATTCTGGAGGAAATCCGTCTGCCAACGCTTTCCCAGATACGCTCCAAGACCGTGTAGAACATGCTTCGAAACCTCACCCAAGGGCAGGTCCTCATGGAACGGGTTCGGTTTGCGCGCACATTCAGGGAACAGATGAAGGGATTAATGGGCGAGCGAAGGGAACGCTTTGATTATGCGCTGGTGTTTGACCGCGACCGCGAACGGCTGGAAGGGTCCTCCATTCATATGCTGTTCGTTTCATTCCCGATTGACGTGCTGTTTTTGAACGAAAAACGGGAAGTCGTGGATGTAGTGAACGGGCTTAAGCCCTGGACGCTGTACTATCAGCCCAGGCAACCGGCACGCTATATTGTGGAATTGCCGGAGGGAAAGGGCGGGAAAGTAAAAGAAGGGGACCAGCTGACGTGGTGAAATGGAAATGCCTGAACGAAGAAACCCATTCTTAAATGAAGGAATACGAAGGGCACACGACCGGCTTAAACGAAATCTATCCCAATGGCGGGTAGAGCCTAAAACTACTACTATTATCGACTATCCTCCGGGAGGAAAACAAATACGGATGGTAAGCCGGATTCCGGGCGAGAAGCAAAAAAGATATGTTAAACATGCTATTAGCGAATTAATCCGGGAAGATGAACGAAAGGAATGGTTAAGCGACTGCACATTGCTTGAAAAAACGACTAAACCCGAAAATTTCCACAACACCTATTTTCTGAAAAAGAAAACCGGAGAACCACTGTTAATTGGTGATTTTTTGGAGACCCTGCTGAAAACAAAATACACCCGCTTATCGCTTCAAAGCCCTATTAAGAGTCTACGAAAAATGACATCCTCCGCCACCTAAAGGTGGCGGTATCCCTCTACAAAAATAATGTGTCGGCCTGAAGGCCGAGGTATTCAACCATCAAAGGGCTTCAATAATAAGTGAACATGGCTGGGCCAGACCCCGGTTAAATGTGCTGGATGTGGGAGCAGGCAAAGGGAATGTATTAGCCCGCCTGAAGCAACTGTTTGGAAACCGCATCCAAACCCATGCACTCGTTCTCAAGGCAGTTCCGGAATTAAAAGAAAAAAAAAGAATCGGACAAGTTGATCAGATCACACAGGGAAGCATAGAAGCCTTTCTCCCCAAGCAGGAATATGATCTCATTTTATCTTATTGGGGCGGAATCATGTATTCCTACGAACCCGGAGTTGCCATCCAAAAAATGGCTCATGCACTTGCAAAAAACGGCATTGGCATTGTGACCCCCACGGGCACTGCATTCAAAAAGCGGGACACCGAATTCCGGGAAGCAATCAACGCCCTTCGGACAAACCACGCATTTAGCGTGACTGAAGAGGAAAACTACATTCAAATCCAAAGAATCCGATAATTCGTCATTCGTCGAAATGAATATAAACAATTGTTCCCTATTCAGTCAATTGACGTGGGGGGCTTTGTGCTGGGAAACATTCTGAACAAGCAGGCAGTCCGCCCGAGGGAACCGTGGGCGGAGGCGCCGGCGGGTTCTTCGGAGCAGTTGCTGGGGTTTGGGTTAATGCCGGCGGCGGGAACCGTGCTGGAATCCAATGAGCGGAGAATCCTCCGGCAGTGCGGGAATGAAAAAATATACGAACTGAATTTTCCCATTCTTTCCGTTCCCGAAGCCCGTCTGGTCAGTGAAATCCTCCGCGAATTCCGTGCCCGGCAGGAACCCAAGGCCCGAACCGAAACTGTTTTACTGGAAGAAACGTTCCGTCAGTTCATGGAAGTTCATGCCATCCGGCTTGAAAAGGACCAAAAGCAATATCTCCTGAAATTCCTGCAGCTGAGCGCATTCCGGTATGGGCTGCTTTCCTTTTTACTGGATGATGAGGAGCTGGAGGAAATCGCACTCATCGGAACCGGAATCCAAAAACCCGTGAGGGTATTTCACCCGGAGCACGGGTGGATGTCAACCAATCTGTATTATGCCGGACTGGAGGAAGTGGTGCATGCCATTAACCGGCTGAGTATGGGATGCGGGCGGAGAATTTCACTGCAGCATCCTTCCCTGAATGCCGTGCTGGAGAACGGGAACCGCCTGCATGCCTGCATTCCGCCCGCGGCATTCCAGGAACCCAATTTCACCATCCGCAAATTCCGGTCCAATCCATTCACGCCCTTTGAACTCGTGCAACGGAACACGGTGGGGGCGCGGTTCATGGCATTTT
>JACRDJ010000012.1 GCA_016218635.1 Candidatus Iainarchaeum sp. | reverse complement strand
GCGAGGGTGATTTGGGTGTCGACGAGGTAGACCCAGCGGGTGTCGGTGGTGAGGGAAACGGTTTGGGTGGTGGTTCCCTGGTTTTCAAGGTAGAGGGTTTGCTGGATTCCTTCGCAGGTGGCCGCATCGAGTTCGCTTTCGGGGATGATGAGGTCGATGCCGAAGCAGCTGGCGGTGTCGAGTACGGTGATGGGTTTGGTTTGGGTGAGGTGGACTTTGCTGCTGGTGGCGGAAATGGTGTAATCAGTTTGGGTTGCGTTTTGGGGTGCGTTGATGGTGATGGGGATGGTGGCTTTGGAGTTGGCGGCTACGAAGACGCTGGAGGGGATCCTGACCCAGGGGGGTGCGCCTTCGAGGGTGAATTCCTGGTCCTGGGTTCCGAGGTTGGTGAGGGTGATGACGTCGTTTTTGGGTACGCCGGGGCAGAGGTTGATGGCGGGAATGGCGAGTGCGCTGTTAAAGCATTCCTGGGTGCTGAACTGAACCGGAATTTCTCCGCTGAACTGGGGTGAGCTGGCTTTGAAGCGGAGTTCAAAGTTTTTGGGCTGGCTGCGGGTGATTTTGAGTGCGATGGCAATCTGGCGGAATGCGTTCACCAGTTGTTTGGCGTTTTGGGCGTCAAAGTATTGTCCGCCGGTTTTCTGGGTGATTTCCTGCAGCTGGTTTTTTCCTTCCGCGTCGATTTCGAATCCGATGGCGTAAACGGGAATTTTTTTGGCTTTGAGTGCGCTGATGGCTGCATTGGAGTCTCCGTTGCAGGTTTCTTTTCCGTCGCTGACGAGCAGAATGAAGCGGTTTTCCTTGTGGGAGTCGAAGTCTTCGGCGGCGGCGGTAAGGGCCTGGGTGAGGGGGGTTTTTCCCTGCGGGGTGAATCCTTTTACGGAATCAATGAGTGCATTGGTTTGTCCGGCTTTCAGTTCATGCAGGAGGAGGGAGTCTTCGCAGGCGGTTCCCTGTCCGAGCACGCGGAGTCCGAGTTCGGTTTCGGGGGTGGTGTCGTTAAGGAATCCGATTAATGCGTTTTTGGCGATTGTAATTTTCATTTCCTGGTCGTTGCCGGCTTCCAGCATGGAGCCGCTGGTGTCCATGACGAGTTCAACCTGGGTGGACTGGGTCTGGACCTGGGATGCGGAGATGAGGTTTTCGGGGTTGACGTTGAAGGTGACTTCCGTGGATTTTCCGCCTGCCAGGCTGGCGCGGGTGGCGGAAAGGGTTCCGGGAACTCCGGCAGTCTGCAGGTTAAGTTCAAGGGGGCGATTAAGGGTGTTGGTGATGCGGAAACGGAATCGGGCGGGTTCGTTGAGGCAGACGGGGTCCGTTTTTTCCAGCACTTCCAGGCGGGCATCATAGCAGTTGTTCATGATGGCCGGAATCGTGTAGCTGGTGCTGTAATTGAATTTTCTGGATTTGGCGTGAATGACCAGGGTGGTTTCTTCGAGTTGGGTGCCGGGCTTAAGGATTAACGGGACTTCCTGGTAGTCGCCGGCGGCCAGGGCAATAGTCTGTTTTCCGAGAACGGCCCATGCCGGTCCTTCGAGGCTGAGTTCAAATTCGTCGTTTTGGGCGCCCATGTTGGTGAATCCGAGGGTGTAGGCCTGTTCTTCTTCCAGGCAGGCTTCAAGTTTGCGGGGATTGTTCTTGAGTTCAATTCCGAGGCTTTGTCCCTGGCGGATGGAGTAGGTTCCGTTTGTGGAGGAAATGAATCCGGGGTTGAACAGTTTGGCGTTTAGTGTGAATGCGTAATCGCCTAATGCCTGGTCGCAGGGTGCCTTGATGTGCAGGCCGACTCTTTCAGGCTGTCCTTTGGCGACTTCAATGCTGGTGCGGTCAAAGCGGGCCCAGCTGGCAGGGGTTCCCGTGATCTCCAGGGAGACTTTTTCGCGTAATTGGTTGGGGACCAGGGATTCGTTGGTGAGCGTGATTTGGTATTCTTTTTCTTCGCACTGGCGGGCCGTCTGGGCGGTTGGCTGGAGGTCAATGCGCACGGAGTGTCCTTGGCGGATTTCGGCCTGGCAGTCAATGGATTCACTGACGCCGTCGCTGACCTGAATGGTGTAGGGATAAATGCCGGGGTTGGCGTAACATTCGGCTATCACGTAGGCGCGCAGTTCCTGGCATTGGCCGGGGGCCAGCGTGAAGCTTTCGGGGAGAACCTTCACCCAGTCTGCAATTTGGCCGAATGCGCTGGTGCGGAAGGTATCCGTCCGGAGTCCGTCATTGCATGCGGTGAGGTTGTTGAGGGCCAGATCGCATTGGGTGGCGACGGAACTGCAGCTGCCGCTGATTGTGGTTGCACCGGCAAGGGTTCCCATGAACAGGGTGGCAAGCAGGAGGAGCAGGATTTTTTTATGCACGGGTTTCTCTCCTTTGTTTGGATTCCAGCCAGCGGCTGTTAATACCTTTAGAGGATGAAATGCCTATAATGAATACAAGTGCCAGGAATGCGATGCCGATCAGCCACCCGGTGGAATCCGGGAAGAGTCCGACCAGTCCGCTGACCGGGGTTGGGGAATTGGTCCGGGTATTGGCGGGGGTGGAGGGAAGGATGCTGACTTGGAGGGTCTGGGTGTCCAGTACAGTTCCTTCATAGGTCAGTTTGAGGGTGACCGGAATGACCTGGGTCTGGGTGACTTCCTTAGCAGAGATGCTGACCGTGATGATCTTGGATTCTCCGGCGTTAAGTGAAACGGTCTGGGAATCGATTTGGAGTTCGTTGCTGGTTTCGTCAAATTCCAGGACTGCGTTGGAGAGTGCGTAATCGGACTGGTTCTGGATCTCAACGGAGACTGTGCGCGAGCGATTGCCGGTGATTTCCGTGGATGCCGGGAAGGAACGGATGCGGCCCTGGGCGGGCGGAATCGGATTGGGCGTTTCAATGACGGTGAAGTTGAGGGTGAAGTCCTTGTTCTTGCGGGAGGAAGCATAGAAGGAAACCGGAATGCTCTTGTTTCCGGGAGTGGTCTCGATTCCGGGCATGACCGTGACGTAAACGCTTTTTTTCTCGCCGGGGGAGAGGCGGAAGCGGTTTTCGGAGTATTTCACGGAGACGGAGTAATAGGGGTTGTTTTCCCTGAATTCGATGAGTTCCTCAAAGTCCCCGTTGTTTTCCACCTCGAATTCGAATAATTCCAGTTCGTTCACGGAACAGATGTGCTGGGAGATGTTGTCATTAAGCAGGCGTGCGCTGACCGTGTGTTCGGGAATTACGCGGATTCTGCCGTTGTCCTGATCCGTGTATTCCGTATTGTAGGCGTAAATGCGCAGACTCTTGGTCCGGGGTTCCTGGTCCGGCTTGGCGGTTACGCGGATTTTGAATGTCTTTGTTTCAAAGGGAGCCAGCACGGCCTCGGTTTGTTCCAGGGCGGCCTTCAGGCCGGAGTTCAGCATGAAGAAAACCTTGATGGATTCACCCGTGTAGTTTTCGACTTCATAGAAAACGTCTTTTTCGCTTCCCTTCCGGATGGATTCATCGGAGTCAAGGAGGCGTACGCGAAATGGCGTGCGGGCGGGTTCAGTGCAGTTCTTGAATTCAACGGAAAGCGTTCTTTCCACGTAGGTGCCGGCGTTTTCGGGCCGTGCATAGACCGGGATGGAGTATGTTCCGGCCGGC
>JACRDJ010000124.1 GCA_016218635.1 Candidatus Iainarchaeum sp. | reverse complement strand
TTCGCGACCTCTTTTTGGGTTCTGCGTTCGCCTTTAAGAAGCCCTGCAATGTATACGGCGGCTGCGGCAACCCCGGTGGGTCCGCGTCCGGAAATGAGTCCGTTTCCGATGGCTTCTTCGAGGATGCGGCGTCCTTCTTCCTGCACTTCTCCGCTTAAATTAAGCTCGGAGGCAAACCGCGGAATGTAGTGAATGGGGTTGGTGAGCGGGATGCTGAGCTTGAGTTCGCGGACCAGGAACCGGTATGTGCGCCCGATTTCTTTCTTGGTGAGCCCGCTGGCTTCCGCCATTTCGTTGAGTGTGCGGGGCACGTTGTAGGTGCGGCACACGGTGTAGAGCACGGCGGCTACGACGGCTTCAATGAGGCGTCCGCGGATGAGTCCTTTCTTGACCGTCTTGCGGTAAAGGAGTGCGGCCGCTTCAATGAGCTGTTCGGGTATGTTGAGATACGAGGCCACGCGGCGCAGTTCGGTGAGTGCGATGGAGAGATTGCGCTGCATGGAGGAACTGATCGAAGCGCGCTTATGCCATTTGATGAGGCGGTACATTTGGGCACGTCCCTTTGAGGACAGTTTGTTTCCGCGCAGGTCGGTTCCCCGGCGGTCAATCATGGTGACGAGCCCTTTGTTGAGCTTGACGTACTTCATGGGCGAGCCGGTGCGGCTGCGTTCTTCGGACTGGTCGGAGTCAAAGCTCCTCCATTCCTTTCCCAGGTCCACTTCGTCTTCGGATAATACGAGTCCGCAGTTACGGCAGACGATTTCCCCTTTTTCGGCGTCATGAATGAGCTTGGTGCTCTTACATTCTGGGCATTCTTCATTACTCATATGGATTACCCCCACTCTTTGCGCGCAGAAAACCACCAATGCAAGCGATCGGATTCATTGGAAAGAATGCGCTTTCAAAGAAAGCTTTATATGTATTTGCCTCTAGGGAAGTATTTAAACCTTTCGCTTATATAAGATGGCCTCTATTCAGGGCACTAAAAGAAGGAGAATGCGGGGTTATTCTTTTTGGGGGGGCCTTGGAGGCCTTGGTTTTGGCGGTTTTGGTTCCCGCCGCGCTTTCGGCCTTGGTTTCCTTGGCGGTCTTATAGTGTTCGAGGAGCATGGTGTTTACGTGGGCATCCTGTCCGGGGCGGGAGGTGACTTTCACGTATTTTTCGTGTTCGCCGAGTTTTACGCGGAGAATGGCGCCCTTGGTGATGATGTTGCGGCGGGCAAACTGGTTGTCGGCCGGATTTTCCACGACGCTTAAAAGCTGGGCTTTAACGGTTTTATGGGTCTTGGGGTCGGTTACGAGGGCATGGGTGGCTTTGAGGGCCACCAGGTTTTGTTTTCCTCCCTTGGTGGTCACCTGCTCGGTTTCGGCTTTTGCCGCGATGGTGGTGTGGGCTGCGAGTCCGCCGCGCTGGTATCGTTTTTTGTCCGCGCGGTTAACGGTGTTGTGTTTGCCGCCGGAGGGTTTCTTTTTGGATTTTAAGTGCCATTGAGTCATAGGGTTCTACCTTTTAATTTTTTTTGCATTCGAAATCTTCATGTCTTTGCTGAAAATAGGCTCCGTTTGGGCAGGGACTGCCACCGGAACTTGTGCTACTGATTCTTTCTCCACAACACTTAAAAGCGTTCTGGTGGAGGAAAAAACCGGTTTTACGCCGGTGGTGGGTGCGGGTACCGTGGGCGGGGAATGGCATCTGAAATGGGCCCTGGCGGAGGCGCTGCGGGCCGGGGCCTCAAGGGAAATGATTGCTTCTTCGCTTTCATTGGAATTCCTGCTGCGGTTGGCGGGCACCCGGCAGGTGGAGGCGGCCTTGCAGCGGGCGCATGCGCGGGAAGTGCGGCCGGACGTGG
This sequence comes from Candidatus Iainarchaeum sp., assembly GCA_016218635.1. GTDB lineage: Archaea > Iainarchaeota > Iainarchaeia > Iainarchaeales > JAFGBZ01 > JACRDJ01. Next base: position 781 of record JACRDJ010000124.1, on the reverse strand, counting down.
TGGTGGTCTGCGTGGGTTCTTCGAAGGCCCGCGTGCGTGTGGAACTCAAGCGCGTGCAGGAATTGCTTGGATTAAAAGAGGATGCGGGGATGCTTTCTCGCCTGTGGAAGAAGAACCGCAAAAAATGGATGGATTGGTGTGGGGTGAATGAACGCATTCTGCGTTCGCTGGGTGGGAAGGATTCCTTGCAGAAAATGGTTATTGAAAAGTGCGCGCTGCTGGAGTGGGGGTAGGGACAGTCCTGACTATTTGGGAAGGTATATTAAGTCGGTATTTGTATGGACATTATGCGTTTGATTAATGGGCCCGGTAAAATCCTTTTTTTGTTTCTTTTATTCGGTCTGTTGCTGAGCGGCTGCGTTCAGCAGGGTCAATCGCCGCCAGCTCGGGTGTCCCTGCAATCAGATACTATCATTGCGGATGTGACGGTCACGGATCTGGTGCAAACTGATTTTTGTCCATCTCATCAGCCGGATTGTCCGACGGATACCAATCCGCTTGATTCGGGAAAAATCCGGGTTGACCACATCATTACTTACCGGAGGGGTGACGCGGCTGCAAAGCAGTATGATTCCCTCTATCCTCCTCTGACCGAGGGCACCGTCATGGACGCTGATTTCTTGTACAGTTCCCGTCCTGCCAAAGTGCGGTATACGCCACCCGTGGCCCAGCCGGGTGGTTCGTTGTTGCCGCCGGTTGCTTCCGTTATCCCTTCTTCGTCTGGCAAAGTGCGTTACACGTCGCCTGTAACCCAGCCGGGTGGTTCGTTGCTTCCGCCGGC
>JACRDJ010000125.1 GCA_016218635.1 Candidatus Iainarchaeum sp. | reverse complement strand
CGCGGTATTCTCCATAGTATCCGCTGGGGAGCGGGTTGGGTATTCGGGCCAGGAATGCGAAGGCCGTGTTGAATCCATAGAAAGGTCTTCCCCCCATGTTGGCGTAGGGCCGGTCGGAGCCGGTGTTTTTGACGCGTGCATAATAGGTGATAGCCTGTCCGGGCAAGGGGTTGGCGGGCTCCCACCAGAGATTTTCTATAATGAGATCGGATTGCCCGAAGCTGGTGAGGGTGGGTTTGCCGGGTTGAACTGCGGGTTTGGTGAGCTGAGCTATTTTCTGGGTTGAAATTGAGTTGCTTTTCACAAATCCAAACGCTTCAACAGTGAAGTTTGTTAATCCGAAGAAAATGAGTAATACCGAGAGGACTGCCAGTGCCCGAAGGAGCTGCATATGTATATACTTGGGGAAATGTTAATATGCTTTTTGGGATGCTGGCCGACCGGCTTATTCCGGTTTGATTGTTTTTTTTGTTTCAATTAATCCCAAAAAATTTCCTTTGGATATCACGGTTTTTCCGGTTTCGTGTTCCACTTCGGTTCTGGCATTTTTGGCTGTTTGTCCCTCTCTTCGGGCTGCACCCCGGTTTTCTTCAAAGCCTTTCGCGTCCCGTGCCCGGGTAATGTCCGCGGTTGCCTTTTCACCCAGCATGGTAAAAATAAGCTCCCAGTCCCCCATATGGTCTCTGAGGTTCTGATTTTTCTTCTTTAACCCCTTGAATTCCTTATACTCCGATACGCTCATTCCAAACGTTGCCTGGGTTATTTCATTGGTCAGTATTGCAAAATCGGAATACTCGGTTATTCCCCTTTCTTTCCATTCATCAGTCAGTTCCTGTCTGACCGCTATTCCCCTAAGCCGTTTTTCAATCCAGTCTTTAGGGTATCCCTTGAGTGAATAGTATTCCCTGACCCGATCTTGGGCAAGTTCAGGGTTTTCTATTTCCGCGATTCGGTCCTGAGCCAACTGAGCCAGCCACTGCTTAAATGGTTCTGCTTTCTTGGATGGAATGGACTGAATGAGTCTGAATGCATTTTTTGTGTTTACACAGTCTGTACTTCGTAGCTTTTCATCCTCTGCCGGTAATTTCAACTGTAAACAAATTGTTAACAGTTGGGGGTCTCTCCCCTTTAATACTCCCCAATACTGTCTCGGACTGGGGCTGTCGGTAAGCACTTCAACGATATCCACAACCGAATAATACCATTCCTCATTATGCCATACTCTCCGGATTTTTTTGTCCTGAAACACGACCAGTGCCTTATCCTGTTCTGGAGTGGGAACCATGCATGGAAGAGAACGGAAGCACAATAAACCTTAATGGAACCTTCATGCCGGTGCCAGGCGGTTAGGACAACTTATTTATTTCCATATCGGGTCATATATATTGAAGAAATGAGAATTCATTACGATAAAAAAGCGGACGCGCTCTACATCCGGTTCAGCGAAGCCAGGTACTTTGAGAGCGAGGAACTCCGGCCGGACCTGATTGTGGACCTGAATGCCAGGGGCCGGATCATCGGATTTGAGATTCTGACCGCTTCCAAGAGTCTTCCCCGGGAAGCGTTCAAAGCATTCGGACAGACGCTGTTGGCGTGATGGTCAGCGTCTTCCCCTTCTTTCTCCGCCTCTTCCTCCGCGCCGGTCGGGTCTGCGGCGGAAGCGGTTTTCGCGGGTCTGGGGTCTTTCTTCGGAGCTTTCTTTCACGGGTTGTTCGAATAAGGGGAGTTTGGCTTCCATTTCGGCGTCCGGAATGGGGGTTCCCCGGATTTTGAGGTATTCGCGGGCCAGGAGCCAGTATACGAGGGCGAGGCTTTTTCGTCCCTTGTTGTTGACGGGGATGACGAGGTCCACGTTTTTGTAGGTGTTGTTGGTGGAGCAGAGCGCGATGACGGGAATGTGGATGGTGCGGGCTTCGGCGATGGCCTGGGAGTCGGGTTCGGGCTCTGTGATGATGAGGATTTTGGGTTCGAGGAATATTTTTCCCTGGGGGTTGGTGAGGGTTCCGGGAATGAAGCGGGCGGTAAGGGATCGGGCTCCGATGGTGGCCGCGAATTGTTTGGCGGGTTCGTGT
>JACRDJ010000010.1 GCA_016218635.1 Candidatus Iainarchaeum sp. | reverse complement strand
GAAGTTGAAGCCGCTTGAACCAGGAATTAACCTGAAGCGGGGGCACGCGGCGGGAAATCCTGAAGACAATGATAGTGAATAAGATGGCCCCCACCAGACCCAGCAGAGGGGCCACTACAATGAAGAGAATGATGTTGGCGACTCCTCCGGAAAGGATGGTGTGAATGCCCGCATAGGCAACGGCTGCCCCGATCAGGCCGCCGACCAGTGCATGGCTGCTGGAACTGGGAATGCCTAAACGCCAGGTCAGCAGGTTCCATAAAGTGGCCCCCAGGAGTGCTGCCAAAATGACGGGGACCGTGGCCGCATCCTTTACAATGATGCCGGAACCCACCGTTTTGGCAATGGCGACCCCGAAAACGAATGCCCCAATAAAATTCCAGAATGCCGCCATCAGGACGGCCTGGAACGGGGTCAGTACCCGGGTGGCCACCACGGTGGAAATGGAGTTGGCCGCGTCGTGAAAACCGTTCACAAAATCAAAAAAAAGCGCGAGCGCGATGGTAATGCCTGCCAACAGGAACGGGTCATGAATACTTGATCAAGATGCCTTCCACACAGTCTGAGATGTCTTTGCTTTTGTCCGTAATGATTTCAAGCCGGGAGTAGAGATCACTGAATTTGATGATGTCGGTGGCCGGAATCTCGTTACTGAACAGATACATCATTGCCTGATCCCGCAGGGAGTCGGCCTTCTCCTCCAGTTCATGCAGCCTTGAAAAATGAAGGGCCATGTGCTCACTGCTGGGGTGATCCAGTTGCGCAATCAGGTGCTCAACTTCCTCCGCGCAGGAAGCAACCGTTTTGGCAAGCTCCAGCAGGTAAGGCGGAATGCGGGTTACATTAAACAGAATAAACTTATTCGCGGTGGAATAAACGGAATCCATCACGTCATCGAGCAGACTGGAAAGCCGGTGAAGGTCTTCCCGGTCGATGGGCGTCAGGAAAGTCTGATTTAAATCCAGAATCAGGGTTTTCACCTGTTCATCGCAAAGCAATTCCAGCTGCTTGAGTTCGCCCACCCGCTTCCGGTGCACCGAATCATCGGTTCGTTCGTATTCCTGCAGGAAAACAAGCAATTGGGCGGAACCCTGCCGGGCATGGATGGAAATCGTATGCAGAATACGGAAGAACTTCTTTTCCTGGGGAACAAAAAAATCAAGAATGCCGGACATGCACGAAATGGGTGCAAAAAAGTAATAAAGGTATTATTTGTCCACCATCAGGCCGACCGTTTTGGAATACTTCTTTTCCACATACTTGTAATCATTAAAATGCTCTAAAACGGTGATGCGGACGGAATGCTCCCCGGGAGTGATAGTGAAACGGGGATAAACATCATAGGTGAAGGTCTTGGTTTCGCCGGCAGCCCAGGCATCAAACCGCTTTTCTTCTCCGCCCTTCAGACCCCCTTTATCCAGGGAGAGATGGGGCCCCAATGCCAGTTCGAAAGTAACTTTTTTGGCCTTATTGGACTGGTTGGAAATGGTAACGGACATCAGAACGGGGTCTTTCTTGGAGGACTTCAGGCGGAAAGGGAAGAAATTGCTGTAAATGGAGAACATGAGAATAAGAATACAGAATGAGAATAAAAACCATATCCTGCTTATGTAGCGATTAAAATTAAAGAAACAGCGAATCAAAAAGTATTTAATTAACCTAATTCATTTTATTTTAGCTAATAATATATTGGTTTTTTATGAGTGAATTTCCGGAATCAGAGTTAGTGGAAGCCTCTTTTACAGTTCGCAAAATGGGTTTGCCTCCGCAGGTGAAAATGGCCAAGCGATCCATGATTCGGTGGCTGGCACTGGCATTTGGGTTGATTTCCCCGAAAGAAAGCCGGGACAGCATTCTGGATGTGCTGGATGCGTTGTTTTTTTTGCAGTATTCGAAGGAAATGGAGCCCACCACCAATGAAATATGGCAGTATCTCAAAGACAAAAACAGCCCTATTTCGGATAAATTATTGCGCTATCATTTGAAGCGATTAAAGGAAGCGGGGCTCGTTTCCTCCAGGCGCTTAAAGTACTCGTTTGTCAGCGACCCGAACGCGGAGAAAGGGAACCTGATTGCCGGGTTTAGGGCACGGGTGGGAAGCCAGGTGAATGAAGCGCTTGGGCGCATTGAATCGGCACTGGAAACCACTCAGAAAATGTACGCGCAGCCGTAAACAAAAGGTTCTCAAATAAGGGCGCGTGCGAAGCACGGCTTGCCGAAGGCAACCCTCGTTTCCGTCTGGCGAAACAGGCGAAGCGCTGGTCATGCGAAGCATGTGACATTGAATGGCGCACCGTTGCTGCCGGGCGGAACCGGCACCGGACGTGACGGCGTAGTTGGGTAAGGCCCGTGCGTAGCACGGTCCATCGTTTCCGCCTGGCGAAACAGGCGAAGCATGGGTACTCGGTACCGCCGGACGTGACGGCGGGCGAAACGGGTGGGCGAAGCACGCGCTACTGAAAGTAGCGCCCCGGCATCACCGATCGGAAGCGGTGCCGGGAAAGGCTGCCAGCATTCACAGAACCCAAAATCTTGGGCTGCGTATCATCTGGCAACCTGAGTTAGAAATTCGCAGGCTCCCGAAGGAAACTGCATGACTTCAAAAAGGAAGCTTTCACGAAGAAGAGGCTTTTTTTGAAGTTTTCTAACCCAATTACCATTATCCAAGGGGATATTAGAAAATTGCGGGTTAGGAATCCGAACCTAGAAATGCAGGGCGGTTCCGGTCTTTTTTCCTTCCAGTGCCCACTTGAGAGCGGAAGCGGAACGCAGGTCAAAGAGGGTGATGGGAATGCCCTTGATTTTGCGGAGCTCGCGAAGCTTGCCCTTCATTCCGCCGGTGACGTCCGCGCCTTGAGGGGCGTGAACGGAGCGCAGGGCGGAGGAGAAGTTGCGGGCAGTAATTAAGGGAATGGGCTTTCCGGCGGAGTCCAGTACCCCTTCAAAATTTCCGCCCAAAAGAATGCGTTTGGGTTTGAGTTTTTGGGCCAGATGCGCGAGGATGGCATCGCCGGAAACCACGCTGCCGCCGAGTTTTGAATCGAATACACAATCTCCGAAGAGCACGGGAACCAAGCCCGGTTTGAG
>JACRDJ010000123.1 GCA_016218635.1 Candidatus Iainarchaeum sp. | reverse complement strand
ACAGCCCTTTGAACGGTCTGCACCGAATATTTGATTTTTCTCCAATGCGGTGAATCAATAAGCCCATTCAGAATGGACTGGGCAGTTTCTCTGGAAAGCGGAGCGCGGACCTTGGAGGTCAGCACGGTAAAAAGCTCCCCTAAAATCTGATTGGAAATAACGCCTTTTCGTTTTCCTTCCATAATGTCTGAAACAATCCGCTTGGCAACCCCGTATTTGGATTCATCACTCTGATCAAACGCATAAACCAGTATATTGGTGTCCAGAAAGCACTCATCGTTCATGGAGTTCGTCTCGGGAAGAATACTTAATGCCACCTAAATTGAAACCTTTCTCCAACAGGCGAAGCAGTTCGGACTCACTGCCGGACATTTTACGTTGAGCCCATTCTTCCATAGCTTCCGTGGCTGCACTCCCAAGGCTTCCCTTGCGGGCCCCAAAAGCCAGTTTTGCAGCCTTACGGAACCGGGTTTCCGCTTCATCCGAAACATTGATCGTGATTGTTCCCATAGCATACATTTACGTTAAAAAGTATTTAAATGTATCTTTAATTACATACAACTCATGGTTTGTACCGCAAATTCAGACCGCTTTCTCTTTCCACTGCTTTAAGTCATTCTGAAACCGTGTAAGCGTTGAAAGTAGGTGTTCCGGCTGGGTGCTGACTTCCTTGGCCGCCAATGCAATCCGTTCCTCATCCGAGCCGTCATGCACCTGCACGGATTTGAGTTCCCATTCAAAGCCATCCCAGGCTCCGCTCTTGGAGCGCTTCTTGGATTCCTTCCATTTTGCAAACAATTCATTCACCCGCCCAGGCAACTGGGCAGAAGAACAATTCAACAGCTTCGTGCACTGCTCCATGACCCCCGCATGCTTGTTCAGGAAAGACTCCGCGGCCTTCCCGCACACGTAATTAATGCGGACCACTCCGTCCTGAATGCGGGAAGAGGAAATGATCTTAAAGGAAGCAATTTCCCGGGTTCCGTGCACGTGCGTGCCCCCGCAGGCCTCCACATCCAGTCCCTCCACGGTCACAATGCGGAGTTTGCGGCCGGGAATGAATCCGCCCTGATAAATGATCATTCCATAACGGTCTTCGGCTTCTTCGCGGAGCAGTTCCTGGGAAGAAAACCCAAGGTTGGCGGCAATGACTTCCTGAACGCCCTTCTCCAATGTCTGCAGCTCGGCTTCCGTGAGCGAACGGTAATGGGTAATGTCGAGACGGCCTTTCTCCATGGTTTTGGCGGCCCCCGCCTGCCATACATGCGGACCCAGTTGCCTGCGGGAAACCCCGTTCAGCACATGCGCGGCCGAATGATGCTGGGTCAGCTGATGACGGCGGTCAAAATCAATAATTCCTTCCATGGGATCATTCACGTTGAACGCATGCGGTCCTTCCAGCACGTGCACAATCACTTCGTCCTGCTTGAAGACATCCGAAACCCGGACTCCGTTAATGAATCCCGTGTCATGCTCCTGGCCCCCGCTGGTGGGATAAAACGCGGTCTGATCCAGCACCAGAAACTGCCCGAAAACGGCCACTACACGGGCATTGAATTTCAGGAATTTCCAGTCATCAAAATACAGTTTATGCGTGGCCGGCAATCCTTCCAGTTCTTTCACGCGCGTTTTGTGCGTGGCAGTGGCCGAAACGGACTTCGCATGCCGTTCCGTCACCAGGGAATAAAAGTTGGAGGGAATTTCAACGGATTTATTCCGTTTGGCAAACTCCTGTTTCACTACCTGGGGCGTGATTCCGTGCGAATCATATAATTCAACCAGCACATTCGCATCCACGGGCTTTGAAACAAGCGACTCCATCATGCGGGAGGATTTTTCCTTGGATTCATGAAAGCGTTCTTCTTCGGCCTTGAATATTTCGCTCACATCCGAAAAGGAACCCGTCAGTTCCGGGTACATGGGTTTCAGATAACGCGCATGCTCTTCCATTAAGGACAAAAAGTCAAGCTGGCTCCACCCGTATTTTTCCCGCAAATCCATCGCCCGACGGACAATGGTGCGCAGGTTATATCCTCCGCCGGCATTCGAGGGAAGGGCGCCATCATGGAGGGCCACCAACGAGGCCCGCAAATGCTCTGAAATGGCGTACACGGCAGCCAAACCCATGACTTTTTCCTTCATTTCGGAAACGTCGGTTTTCAGCATCAAAGCGATTTTGTTCCAGGTCCCTTCCAGGTCTTCGGCCTCATCCACATTCAGCCAGGAAGCATACGGCAAAAAACGCTGCATCAGAGACTCATCCACCTTAAAGCCCGTCTCACGGAGCACGCGCTCCACCACGGTCGGAAAAGTAGTCAGATACGAACTGGATTTTCCGACACTCAGCCAGGGCATGCGCTCGTGACCCTGCCCCATGTCCAGCACCTTGATTTTGAGTTCCTCGTACCCGGTTTCGGTCACCTGGTAATTCATGTACACCTGATTGCCGATCTCCAGGCCGCGGGAAAAGAACTCCATGCAGGGACCGAAATTTCCGCCCCCGGCCCAGGCATCCTCGTGCACCACCAGTTCTTTTTCCGGAACGCCCATGCCCTTCACAATCCATTCCAGGTACTCGGAAAAATAGCGCTCCTGATCAAATTCCCTGGCGGGCTCAAAATGCAGCTGGCCCATCATGTTAAAGCACACGTAATGCGAACCCGTAATGCCGACATTCTCAATGTCATTAAAGCGAAGCGACAACTGCGGAATAATGACGGCATTCGAAGGAGGCCTGATTTCCCCGGACACTACGTAGGGCTGGAATCCGTAAATGGATGCCCCCACCCAGTACACGTCCGGCCTCCAACGCGCCACCACGGGCTTGCGGGGAACGGACAAATAGCCTTTTTTCTTAAAGAAGGAATCAAATGCCTGCCAGGCTTCCAGGTAATCAAACTGTTTCGTGCACGGAGAATTTCCGATGAACAAAAACCCGCCCACGCACGAAGAATTCCCGCAAACCTTCCGCGAAGAATCCAGGGACCAAAAATGCCGCCCGCAGGCAGAGCACTTCCCGCGCACCATCCCTTTTTCTTTCAGCGCACGCACGGGGTAAAAGCGGTCAAATCCGTCCGAAAACTTCTGCTTGAATTCGGCCTTGATTTCCTTGT
>JACRDJ010000120.1 GCA_016218635.1 Candidatus Iainarchaeum sp. | reverse complement strand
TTGAGGAATATATTCTTTTTCGGGTTTTTTTAAACAGAATTTTGATAAATTGCCTATTTTTTGGACAATTGTTTCATTTATAGCGTTTTTGTGTGCTTGTTTCATACAATTGGGGGGATGCGGGTGGATTATGATTCGGTGGATACCTCGATTCTGAATGTGCTGATCCGTAACGGCCGGTTTTCTTTGCGGAAAATTGCGCAGAAAGCGGGTATTTCGGTGAGCACCGTGATGCACCGGCTGTCCCGGCTGGAGAAATCCAGAACGGTCCGTTCGTATGCGGCGCTGCTGGATTATGATCAGCTGGGGTTTGGGTTTCAGGCCATTATTGATGTGAAGGTTTCAAAGGGAATGCTGCTGGAAGTGGAGCGAAAGATTGCGACGCATCCGAATGTGGTGGCGGTGTATGATGTGACGGGGCCGACCGACGTGGTGGTGATTGCTTTTTTTAAGACCCGCCGGAGCATGGATGGCTTTCTTAAGAAAATTCAGGGGTATGATTTCGTTCAGAGGACGGAAACCCGCATTATTCTGAACACGCTAAAGGATGCGCCGATTCAGGTGTAGTGGCCGGGAGGCGGGTGAGCAGGTGAAGTTGAATATGGGCCGACTGGATGGATTCATAGGGTCCCTGGAAATTAGTGCAGTTGAGATTGGCCCCTGCGGAGCATGGTTTCCCGAATGGGGTTTCCCGTTGCTGCCGGGCGGAACCGGTGTGAACCAAACGCAGTAAGCGCCATTGAAAATGGCGCACCGTTGCTGCCGGGCGGAACCGGCACCGGACGTGACGGCGTAGTTGGGTAAGGCCCGTGCGTAGCACGGTCCATCGTTTCCGCCTGGCGAAACAGGCGAAGCATGGGCACTCGGTACCGCCGGACGAAAACGGCGCGGGCTTAATTTTTAAATCCATCCGAGCACGTTTATTGCGTTTTAGCAGTCATTCCGGTGGGCGAAGCACGGGCCATGCGTAGCATGGGCACTCGTACCCACCAGGCGAAACTGGTGCGGGGTTGTAGCTCAGCCTGGGAGAGCATACGGCTGAAGACCGTAGTGTCGCGGGTTCAAATCCCGCCAACCCCAGTTTTTTTCCGCGGGATGGTTTATTAATTATTTTGGGGGTGGCCCTTATGGGTATGCCTGTGCGTTGGGGAATAATTTTTTTTCTGATTTTAAGCATGGTTTCGGTGCAGGCCATGCTTCCGGCGCCGGAGCATGTGGCCGCGGAGTCCCTGTCATCTGATTCGATCCGGGTTTCGTGGGATCCGGTGGAGGGGGCTGTTTCGTATTCGGTGTATCGGAGCCTGATTTTTTTGGTCCGGGAGGGGGATTTGTCCGTTCCGTTCTCCATCCGTCATCCGACCACCACCAAGATTTCTTCGGGTCTTTCGGTCACGGAGTATGCGGACACGGGTCTTGAGGACGCGAAGTATTATCATTACCGGATTGTGGCGGTGGACAGTTCGGGTGAGAGCGGGGCCCAGAGTTCCATTGCCAGCGCTCAGACGCGGTCCGCGTGCGATTATGCGATTGATTTTTCGCTGTCGAAGACGGATCAGAACGTGTTGGTCAGTCTGGTTCCTTCGGCGGACCGGTTTTTTCGGCCGGTGCTGGAGATGGTGAGGCCTTCAGGGGAGCGGAAGCTGATTTTTGATTCAAACGGTTCGGTTTCGGATATCACGGAGCTGGTGAGCCTGCGCGGGTTTGCGGATGGGAATTATTCGTTTCAGCTTTCTGCCCGGGATCTTGAGCTTGATTCCTGTGTGGCCCAGCGGGATTTTTTTATTGATTCGATTCATCCTTCGGTGAGTGTGGTTTCTTCCTTGGCGTCCCCGTTCGCCGGAGTGGTGGATTTGAATTTTTTGTTTTCGGATGCCGCCCCTTCTTCGGGGTTTTCCCGCATGGAGGTGTATTTGGATTCGGTGCTGATTTCGACGGTTACGGACCTTCAGAACGGATTCGTGCAGGTTTCATGGAATTCGGAGTCGCATGAGAACGGCCGGTTTGCATTGAAGGTTTTGGGGTATGATGGAGCCGGCAATGAAGGTGAATTCAACGGAGCACTCTCCATTCTTAACACCCGGTTGCTGGAGTCGGATGCGAACCGGTCCTTGGGGCAGGCTTTGGAGTTGAGTGGTTGGGCGGTTCAGCAGCTGGGGTGGCTGGATCGCATGCATCTGGATTCAGCGCGTTTTCGGCAGGCACTGGCGGCTGCGGATGCGAACCGGCTGTTGGCGGTTTCCGAGTTTGACCGGAATGCGGACTGGGAGAAGGCCCGGAAGCTGGCGGACGGGTCCTTGCAGCAGTTTTTGGACCTCAATCAAAGCGTTTCTTTGACTCCGGTGGGAGTGCTGGTCCGTTATCCCATGGATGCCAATCAGGTGGAGCTTTCTTTCAAACGCGCTGGGCTTAAACCGGTGCTGGTCGGGCCGGCCGTGGATGCCGTAAGGGATTTTGGCGTTTCGCGGCGGTTTTCGCTCAATGAATTCCGTTACTTTGATTCCCGGAAGTATTTGATTGAAGTGCAGGTGTTTATGAACAATGCGGCGTCCACGGCGAAGATGGTGCGGGTGATTGAGTCCGTTCCGAAGGCGTTTGCCGCTTCCATGAGGGTGATTGACAGCAATTGGGCGGCGGTTCCGGTGGTGGATGACCCGGTGTTTTATGCGGATGTGAACCTGGCTCCTTCGTCGCTGACGGTTTTCCGGTATTTTTTGAGTGTGCCGCTTTCCCGTTCGGAGGCGGATGCGCTTTTAGAGTCCGTGGATTCTTTTGATTCGTTGCCGGTGGTGGTTCCGGCCGGAACGGACGTTCCG
>JACRDJ010000119.1 GCA_016218635.1 Candidatus Iainarchaeum sp. | reverse complement strand
GGGAATTAAGATGGGCGAACTATACGTGCTCAAGCGGTGAAAACAGTCCACCAACGGCAAAAGGGCCTGCCAGGGCATTCGCCACAGCAGCCTCCGCAAAATTTGTTGTGGGGGAATTTTCGCACCGGCATTGAAGCCTGAAACTGTTTTTAAACAAGAACACGGACAAGAGTATCAGGCAGGCACAAGCCTATTGCCAGGGCAAAAATCGGCGTGATTAAGATGGAAAACCAGAATGCATTGGTTGTTTTTCAGAATAAGAAAATCAGGCGGGCATGGCATGAAAATGAATGGTTTTTCTCAGTTGTGGACGTAGCTTCAGCGCTGACGGACAGCACAGATGCAAAGGATTACTGGTACCGTCTTAAGCAAAGGGAAGTGGAATCAAGCGGGATTGAGTTATCGACAATTTGTCGACAACTAAAACTGGAATCAGCTGACGGCAAAAAATACCTGACGGATTGCGCGAACACCAGGTCCATGTTCCGAATAATCCAGTCAATCCCGTCACCAAGGGCGGAACCGTTCAAGCGCTGGCTGGCACAAGTCGGATATGATCGGGTACAGGAAATTGAAAACCCCGAGTTGTCACAGGCACGCATGAAAGAACTTTACAGGGCAAAAGGTTATTCGGATGAATGGATTGAAAAAAGGGTCCGCGGAATAGCGGTCCGTCAGGAATTAACGGACGAATGGAAAAATCGCGGTGTCCGCGAAGACAAAGAATACGCGATTTTGACGAACGAAATAAGCCAGGCGACGTTTGGAAAAACGGTTGAGGAGTACAAGGCATTCAAGAAACTGGACAGGCAAAACCTGCGCGATCACATGAATGACCTGGAACTCATTTTCACGATGCTTGGAGAGGCTTCCACCACAAAAATTGCGGGGAGCAAAGACGCCCAGGGTTTTGTTCAAAACAAAAAAGCGGCCTTGCTGGGCGGACAAATTGCCGGTGGCGCCAGAAAAAAGCTCGAATGGGAATCGGGGGAAAAGATCAGCACATCGGAGAACTATCTGGATGAAGCCGAATCCGGTAAAAGAAAAAAACTGAAAAGCGGACGGATTCATTAAGTAAAAGTGTTTTGGACAGGCAAACATCAAAAAAACGGTTTTCGGGCGGAACCGGCGCAAACAGCAATATTAATTAATTCTTGGATGGAACGTATATCCGTGGCTTTTGAGTTAAATCAGGCAAGGGAATGGGTTAGCCGGAACCGGTTCATGCTGCTGGCGGTTGTGTTCATTTTCGTGCTGGCGTTTGCGATCCGCGGCCAGTTGCTGCAATACCAGCTTTTCTTTGAATTTGACAGCTATTTTCACGCCCGCATTGCCGGGGAATATGCCCATGGGAACTTTCTCACCCGGGATCATACCACATACTATTACCTCGAAGAAGGTGCCCCCCTGAAGAGTTTTTTCTTCTGGGGATTTAGCGCAGCGCTGTACAATATTTTCACGCTGTTTAATTACAGCAAGGAATCCTGGATTACGTTCATCAAGTTTGCTCCGGCACTCTATGGGGCCCTGATTGCGGTAGCCATGTATTTTTTGGGCCGGAGTGCGTTAGGGCACCGGGCCGGAGTCGTGATGGGCTTCTTTGCATCCGTGGTGCCGGCATTCGTGTACCGAACCATGGCCGGATTCTTTGAGGAAGACGCACTGGGCTTTTTGTGGATGGTGATCGGGTTCACGTTCTGGCTGGAGGCACTCAAGGAAGGCCGGTTTAATGCCCGGTCAGTCGCTTATTCCGTGCTGGCGGCATTCTTTTTCGTGCTGATGGCACTCACGTGGGAAATGTACATGCTGATTCCGCTCATCATGCTGTTCTTCATTCCGGCCACCGTATTTTTGGTCTGGGCGAAGCGGCTTGAAACCAAGGAAATCAGATTTTATGCGGGAAGCATGGCGTTGGTGTTTGTTCTGTTTGCGGCCACGACCATGGCAATCGGGTACACAAACTGGGCCAGCCAACTGGGGGGGTACATTTCCACTTATGCCCCGGTCAGCGAAAAGAATCTCACGCGCGCCAGCGAACGCGAAATTGCGAACGTGCTGGGCGCCACGGTGGGAGAAGAGGACACGGGCCGGCAGTACTTCGGGGAAAAATACAGTGCGCTCATATTGTTTCCCATTCTGGCACTGCTACTGATTCCGTGGCGGATTTGGAAGGAAAAGAAACTGAATCCGGCACTGGTATTCATTTTCTTCTGGATTCTGTCCACCCTCTTCATGGCTTGGGTGAAACTGAAATTCACGTACACATTCGGGCTGCCCATTGCGGCGGCGGCCGGAGTGGTATTCTATTATGCACTGGCATTCATGGAAACCCGCCCTTCATTTGAAAAGAAAGCAATCGGGGTGGCGCTGGCATTTTTGCTCCTATTGGGGGTTGCGGCGGGGTCTTTTTTCGTGACCACCAAGGTTCCGCCCATTGAGCAGGACACCGGATGGAAGGAAACCCTGTACTGGATCCGGGACCATACTCCCACGGATGCCAAACTGTTTAATTGGTGGGATGAAGGACACTGGCTCGCCTACATCGGGGAACGTAAAACCCTTCTGGACAACCGTAACAATGATTTTATTGCAGACATGAACGTGGCCCAGTTCGTTCTGGGACGCAACGAGGCCGGGGAATCACTTACCGAAGAACAGCTGTATTCCGTGGTGAAGCACTTCGGTTCGGATTATGCCGTATTCGGGTCCGACCTGCTCACCAAACAGGGGTCCCTGCAAT
>JACRDJ010000118.1 GCA_016218635.1 Candidatus Iainarchaeum sp. | reverse complement strand
CCGGGCCCACTTTCTTCTATTTTTTTGGGGGGGCACCCTGATCTTTGCGGATCTTGGCCCCTGAAGGTACCGCAATCCGCATTAGCAGGGGCTGGCCTTCCCTGGCTTTTGCTTCCCGTTGCCGGTCAATTTCGTCTATTTTTTTCTGCATGTCCCAGGTGCGGAGCTGGATTTCAATCGGAATGTCTCCAAATTCGTAGGACGTGTGAATGGATTGGTATCCGTATGCGGTCGGTTTTTTGATAAAATCACTTGCTTTTCTGATTTTTCCGCCTGTTTTCTGGGCCCATCCGTCCAATATTTCTTTGATGGCATAGCATTCCTGGGGGGTATCCACTATGATTCGGATACCCAGTGCTTCGCTTACAATCCGGTCCGTAATGGATTCTTTTAAGGTGCCCACCACCGGGTCTGGAAAAGCGATTTTTTTGCGTTCTGCTCTTGGCTTGGTCAGTTCCGCGTCGATTCGGTCCACGGTTTCCAGGATGACGGGACGAAGGTCCGTGGGAATGTCCTGTGAGTGCTTGACGGTGTTCCGGATTTTCTGGGTCTCATCCTCGGTCATAAATTCCGGGTGGTCAATTTTGAACGTCAGCCGTTCGATTTTGTCGTTCATGGATTTGAATGTTTTGGTGCGCGTAAATATTCCGGGGTTTCTTCTGAGTTTTCCCTCCAGTTGGAGCCCTGAGAGCTTTTCAAGTATCTGGTATTTGTAGGCCGTCAGGCTGGTTCTCCGGGTAACGTATTTTCGGTATGGCAGGTGTGCGTTTATCTTTCGGACGGCTTCACGGTTTGAAGCCAGAAAAAGCGCATTCTCCACTTTTCCCCTGACCCGGTCCCAGTGGTGCTGAGCTTTCTTCCGGAGTTTGTAAGTCAGGCTGACCGAGGAAGCCATATTCTTATTTCATTTTTTTGTTTAATAAACGTTTTGCAATCCAAGGATAGCATGAAAAAAACCCTTTTTGTCTGCACGCCTTCGGGTTCGCAGGTTTCCTGGCCGTTTTTTGATTCTTTCACGAAGTGCGCGGCGCCCCTGATGCTGGCCTATCATGCGGCTTTCCTGAGCGTGGCGAGTTCTTTGATTGTGGAGAACCGCAATGAGCTGGTCCGGCGGCTGCTCGCATTCGAGGCCCAGAACCCGCTTAAAATCGATTACGTGCTCTGGATTGACAACGACATTGTGTTTTCGTTCGAGCAGATACAGAAACTGCTGGCGCACCTGGATGCCGGAAAGGATTTCGTGAGCGGGGTTTATTTCAGCGTGAAAGGCGAGCAGGAATATCCGGTGGCCTATGTGCGGGAAGGCGAACGGTATGCTCCGGTTGCGTTGAAGGATTCGGGTTTGCGGGAGGTGGATGCGGTGGGATTCGGGTTTGCGGCCATGAAAATGGAGCTGGTGCGAAAGCTTTTCTCCGCTCATGCCCCGCGTCCGTTTGATCTGCGTTATCTGGCGGACGGTTCCGTGGTGACGGAGGATTTTGTTTTCTGCGAGCGGGCAAAAGCAGCCGGGTATTCGGTTTGGCTGGATGATTCACTGATAGTCAAGCACGTGAAAGGCATGCTGCCCGGCAGGCGGTAAAATGATTTTTTCCCGTCATCTGCTGTTTGCACTGGCCTTGATGGGTTTGTTCTGGAACTGGCTGCTGGCGGGTGAGTCCCTTGTTGGCGCGCTGGCTTTTCCGTTCATGCTGGCATATCTGGGTTTCCTTTTCTTTGATCGTTTTCAAAAAATCCGGCCCCTGCTGCTGGCGTTCCTGCTCGGGCTGCTGGTTTTTTCCCCGTTTGTACTTCAGAAAACGGATGAGTCTTTCGGGGATGTTCCGGTGGCCGTGAAGGCCGCCACGCAGTTTGTTCTGCAGGGAAAAAACCCGTATGCGGAGAATTTTTCGGGAACGGATCTGGATAAAGTGCTTCCCGGAGAGCAGGCGTACTGGAATCGCATGGGCCAGGAATACAATGCGCTTTCCAGCTTCGTGTATTTTCCCTCCGTTTTCTGGGTGAGTGCTCCGTTTGCGTTCTTTTTTTCCGGCCAGCCGATGGCTCTTCTTTCTTTGGCGCTTTTGTTGATGGTGTTGCTGGCGGGGCTTCTGTGGTTTTCGGGGCCGGCGTTGGAGTCTTTCTGGATTGTGGTTTTTTTGACGCCGTTTTCCGTTATTTCCCTCTTAAGCGGGCACGTGGTTGATTTCTGGATGCTGTTGCTGGCGGTTTTGTTTTTTGGATTCTATTAT
>JACRDJ010000122.1 GCA_016218635.1 Candidatus Iainarchaeum sp. | reverse complement strand
ATTTGAGCCTGCATTTCTTTATCAAAAACCCCTTCCGGAATCCGCTTGCGTATGAAGTCCCGATCGGGGGTTCCCTCTTTCCGAGGAACTGAAAGTGAGAACGGAGTCAATGCCATGATCCATACACGGTTTCCAAAATGACTCTTTAGGCCGGCCGAAACTCCAACCATTCCGGCCCCGCTGTCCAGAATCCGAAGCGTTCCTTTCCCTGGAATCATTTGCCCCACGATTTCTTTCAAGTCCACTGCATGAATTGCCCTTATCCCTTCCAGGGTTCGGTTATAGTTCGGGTCAATGTCTTGTTCATGGATTTCTTTCCGCATTTTCCTGACTTTTTCTGCGAAGCCCGGGCGATCCGACGCGGGTAATTTCCGGTTTATCCAGTTCCCGTACCGGCGGTCTATTTCCTTGTTTCGGCGCAATTTGGGCATCATCTATCCCTATAATCTTTTTTGTTATTATACGTTCCTGAAAACAATAAGGTGATTCTTTCATGAAAATCGGCATTATCGGTTCCGGAATGGTGGGTCAGTCGCTGGCCAAGGGATTTGTGGGTTCGGGCCACGAGGTAATGATGGGAACGCGTTCTCCGCAGAAACTGGACGCTTTTGTGAAAACCGTTAATGTTCTGGTGGGCAGCATGGCGGAAGCGGCCGCATTCGGGAAACTGCTGGTTTTGGCCACGAAGTGGGAGGGGACGGAAGCCGCGATTGAACTTGCCGGAGAAAAGAATTTTGAGGGAAAAACCGTCATTGATGTCACGAACCCGCTGAAGTTTGAGCAGGAAAACCAGCCGCCCACCCTCGATGTGGGGTTTCCCGCGTCCGCGGGCATGATGGTTCAGCACTGGCTGCCGCAGGCACATGTCGTGAAAGCATTCAATTCCGTTCCCGCCGCCTACATGGTCAGCCCCAATCTTTCGGAGGGCCATCCAGATCTCTTCATCTGCGGGAATGATTCAACCGCCAAGCAGACTGTGCGCGAAATTGCCCAAAAATGGGGCTGGCCCGTTCAGGACATGGGCGGAATCGAGCAGGCCTATTTGTTGGAAGCGCTCGCGATGCTCTGGATCCGTTACGGGTTTCTGAACAACCACTGGACGCATGCGTTCAAGCTACTGCAGAAATAATTCCGAACTGCGGTGCTCGGAAAACCTGTTTTTCGGACATCCCCGTTCAAGGGTTTTCCTAACCCTCTCCCGACGCGGTTGTGGGTCTTAACCTTCGGCCTTAGGCCGACACTTTCTTTTGTAGCGGGATACCGTCCCCCTTAGGTGGCGGAGGATGTCATTTTTTTTGGCCTGAACTGGCCGGAATTTATTTGATTTGGAGCGAAAAACCCTTTGTTCTACGTTTTTCCTGGGCTGGAGCATTTTTTCTGATTTCCTCCAGCTCAAAAAGTTTCTCGATCACCGGATGAAATTGTTGGGAAAAAATCCGTTTGACTTGCGTCAATCCCGCTTCAAACAGTGTCCGGTTCCCAAAATGATTTCTTGGAAATACGGTGTCCAGCAATTCCGACAAGCCGGTTCCGGCGTGTATTTTCATAAGCGCAGCCCTATTTTCAGCAAATTCCTGCTGGTTGCCGGACTCCCGGTATGCCAGGAGTCCAATGGCAATTTTTTTCATTTCGTGTTCGGCTCTTGTATGTGCGGGCATCAGTCTTGCTTTCTGTGCATTCTGAAAGCGGAAGGCCTGAATTGCCTCTTTTTTATTCCGAATGCGCTCCATTGCAGCTTCCTTTTGTTGGGGGCTGTTTCTGAGATTGACCAATGAGGGGGCGTTGATGACCTTTCTGAGGCTGTCAATGTCTCTTTTCAACAGCCTGGCTGCGCCTTTGTTTGTCGGGCGGGGATCTGTTGAAAAATATTCGAGCAACCGCTCTTCTTCTGTAAGAGGTGCTGGTAAAACTCCCAGTTCAATCAGTTTACTCAGTGGTTTCTGGACATGTACGATGGGCAGACTAAACCTTCGGGAGAGCCATATAATGGTTTCAACCGGATCATCACAGAATCGAATCACGTTTTCGGGTTCCTTGAACAGGTCCATGATCTGCTCACGCTTGTTTTTTTTCCGGAATTCCGGGAAACGTTTGAGAAAATCAATCCAGTATGCTTTTACGGTTGATTTGGATCCGCGGACCTGTTCCAGAACTTCGGGCGGCCTTTTTCCGTTCCGAAACATTTCCTCTATTTTTGGGCGTTTGAATTCCCGTCGTGGAAATTCCCCCTGGTTACGCATTCTGGAAATGTGGAGTTTCACGGTACCGGCCGGAACGCCGGTTTCGGATGAAATCCGGGCACGCTCATTGCCTGCATGCCTGGCCAGGCCGGCAAGAACCTGCGGCTTGTTATTT
>JACRDJ010000121.1 GCA_016218635.1 Candidatus Iainarchaeum sp. | reverse complement strand
GAGCATGAGGGGCATGAGTTTCTTTTTTTGTTTCTGCATGTCGCTGGTGATCATGCCGATGCCCACGTTGGCCTTGTTTCCTTCCACGGGAAAAATCCAGAAGTATCCGGGCAGTACGGAGTTGATGAAATGGATTTCAATGTTGGGGGAGAGGTTGGCGATGTTTTCGTAGTAGGCGCGCACGGCCACGCACTGGTGGTCGAGGTGCACTTCGCCCAGGCCCGTTTTTTCGGCAATGATGGATTTGGCTCCATCCGCTCCCACCACGAGGGGGGCATAGAATTCGGATTCTTCCTGGGTTTTAAGGTTCATGCCTTTCACGCCGACTATCTGTTCGCCTTCTTTGAGGGTGTCGGTGACCATGAATCCTTCCATGGTTTGAGTGGCCTTTTTTTTGGCGTTTTGGAAGAGGAAATTGTCGTACACTTCTCTTCGGATGACGTATCCTTCTCCGCGGCCTTTTTCGGCTCCCGGGAACGGGATGGTGATTTGGGTGGCGTTCGGGGAAGAGAAAATGACCCCGTTCACGCTTCCGTGCGGGAGTTTTCCGGCTTCCTCAAATAAACCCATTTTGCGCAGGATTCCGGCGGATTTTCCGCTAATGGCATCCCCGCAGGTTTTGTCGCGGGGGAAACCGGCTTTCTCCAGGAGCAGGACCCGAAACCCTTTCTGGCTTAAAAAGAATGTGGCGCTGGAGCCTCCGGGGCCGCCGCCGCACACGATCACATCAAATGTATTTTGAGCAGATTTAACCATTCCATTCCCCCACGGTAATGCTCAACCAGTAGTTCAGAAACCTATTTAATTGTTTGGCGGGCGGGCGCTTACGGGCTGTCTTTTGCCGGGTATTGTTTGGCAAACCGCATTCGTCTGCGCGCCATAGAGGGCGATTCCTTTCTTTTTCAGTGAGTATTCCAATCAGATGGTCCAATGCGCCTTTCTTTTTAATATTTATCTGTCATCTGGTCAATTTTTTTTACTCTGCGCCGGTGCCGTTCAATGTTGGAGAACGGCGTTTCCAGGAATTTTTTCGTAATGGCGAGCGCGGAACTGTTTTTGAGGAGCCTTCCCCCCATGCAGAGCACGTTGGCGTTGTTGTGTTCGCGGGCCAGTTCCGCCGTGTGGGGGTTCCAGCAGTCGACTGCCCGGATTCCTTTGAATTTGTTGGCGGCCATGCACATGCCTAAGCCGCTGCCGCAGATGAGGATTCCCAAACTGCCCGGCTTTCGGGCTACTTTTTTGGCCACCTTTTGGGCGTAATCCGGGTAATCAACGCTTTCCTCGGAATGCGTTCCGAGGTCCCGAAATGAAACGGTTTTTCCGAGTTTCCTAAGCAGGAATTCCTTGAGTCTGAACCCGGCGTGGTCGCTTCCGATGAAGACCGTTCGCATGCATGAATGTAGGGAGGCAATTCTTAAATACTGTGCCTGCGTATGTGTTGCAGTGAACTGATTTGATTGAGCTTTCCAACGTGGATGTCTTTAAGCGTTCCATGGAGTCCATTAATTCCTTCATTCCGGAGGGCAATTTCCGCTTTTCGTGGGATGGGATTAAGTTCAAGGCCACGGATGCCAGCCAGATTGTGCTCGTGGATTTTTTCATGGACAAGTCCGTGTTTGACAAATATGAGGTGGAGCCGACCCTGGTGGGCCTGGATTTGACGGAGTTCAGCCGGATTCTTTCCCGTGCCATGCCTGGGGACCGTCTGCGCATGGACCTGATGGATTCGGAACTGCGTTTGGAGCTCGAAGGGGATCTGAAACGCTCTTTTTCCCTGCCTTTATTGGATATTTCGGATGAGGAAGTGAAGCTGCCCAAGTATTCGTTTGATGCGACCGTGAAGATTTCAGCCCGCATGCTGCGCGAACTCCTTAAGGACGCGGCCTTGTTCAGTTCCTCGGTGGTGCTCATGGTTTCCAATAACGCCTTCAGCGTGGAATCGCGGGGTGCCAATGGGAACGTGGTGGCGGTCACCAAGTCCAAGGGCATTGAAATTCAGGCCAAGGGGAACGTGAAATCCAAGTATTCGCTTTCTTTCCTGCAGAACATTGTCAAGGATGCGGACCCTGATGGCACGGTGACCCTGGAACTCAAATCGGACACCGCGCTGAGGGCCTCATATGCCATCGGGTCCAGCCGGATTGAATTCTATTTGGCCCACATGATTCTCTGATTTTCCCGCCTGCGTTCGGTTAATTAGGATTTCTTTCCCTGAATGCTTTATGTCCGTTTCCGAGCAGTTGCGGTTTGCTTACCGTTACCCGTTTTCCTCCGCGGCCCGCTCCATCGTGGCGGCCTCCGGATTATCTCTTGGTCACGTTTCGGAGGAGCTGGTGGGTCAGGCGCGTTCGTGGCTGCTGCGAAAACCGGGGGAAAAAAAACCGGTTCTTTCCGATTCCGCGTTCTCCCGCAAGCTCGAAGAGGAAGTTCTTTCCTTTCCGGTCGCCAAGGCCATCGTTTCGCAGACCAATGCCTCCGTGCTGATGGACGGATTCGCCCTTTCCGTGGCGTACTGGTGTTCGGAGTCCGTTCAAAAAGAGGATCCTTCCGGCCTGCTGGATCTGGCGCAGGAACTGGGATTAAAGCCGGACCTGCTTAAAGCGAAGCCAATCCTTGTTTGCATTCTTGTTCCTGATTTTGTGCAGGCCGCCGCCGGGGTTTCTTCGCTGAAGCTGGTGAACCAGCGGGTGGAGAACGGAAATGTTTTTTTGGGCCGCAGTGAAATGGAGGCCGTGCTGATTGAACTGATCCGTTCCAGGGTGCGGAGTTCGCTTCCGGTCAAAATAGGGCCGGTCCCTTCCCTGATTGCCCAGGCCGCCAACGAAGTGGTGAATGAGCACAAAAAACGCCGGAAGGCAACCGCCCTGGAAGGCATTCAGGGAACCATTGTTCCGTCCCTTTTTCCGGACTGCATGAAGGAACTTTATTCCCGGCTGCAGGAAGGACGCAATGTGCCGCACTTGGGACGTTTCTCGGTGGCCACGTTTCTGCTTTCGATTGGAATGAAGTCAGCGGATGTGGTGGCCTTGTTTGCGAAGACCCCTAACTTCAACGAAAAACTCACCCGCTATCACGTGGACCGCCTGGCCGAGGGCCCCAAGGGAAAAGTGAGCGCGCCCAGCTGCGCCAAGCTCAAAGAATACGGGCTGGCCTGCACGGACTGCCGCTTCAAGCACCCCATCAGCAAGTACGTGCACAACCTCAAAAATGGCGGGGAGAACCCCGCTGATCACTGAATGGGAGCTTATTCTTTATTTGTTTGCTAGCCTGCCTACTGTATGGACCCCCCCGTTTTTTTGCAGCAGCAGTTTGCGCGTTTTTATTCCTCGCACCCCCTGTCGGTGGAAAGCGTGGAGTGGCGGGAGTTCGGGACAGGGGAATGGAAGCAGAAAATTTCCTCCCGGCATATGGCTTTTGGTTCGCAGGAGGAGTTCAACCGTTTTCTCGCGGAACGCGCGCCGCTCTATGTTTCCGCTTCCGCGGCCTATTACGAGCATCCGTCCGCCAAGCCCATGGAAGCCAAGCAGTGGGTGAAAGGGGACTTGGTGTATGAATTTGATGCGGATGACCTGAAGCCGGAGTGTTTTTTGGATCACACATTTTGGTCGTGCCCGCATTGCCAGACGAAGGGAAAGGGGGCACCGGATTACTGCAGTTCGTGCGGGGAGCGGGTGCAGGTGGAGGAGTGGACGTGTCCGGAGTGCCTGAAGGCCACCCGCAGGGAATTGTTCCGCCTGCTGGATGTGCTCGAGCAGGAGCTTGGAATGCGGGAGGGGTTTTCGTTTAATTTTTCAGGCAACAAGGGCTATCATGTGCATGTGCGCAGTCCAACATGGCAGTTCCTTTCCCCCAAGGCCCGGGTGGAATTGGTGGATTACCTGTCCGGCAGCGGGCTGGAGTGGCCCAAGCTGGGGTTTGAGGCGCGCAGTGGCGGATTCCGTCTTCCTTCCGGTCCTCAAAGCGGCTGGAGCCGGCGAACCTATGATTACCTGAATTCCCTGCTGGCTGAAGGGGATTATGCGAAAATTGCGGCCCTGGGGGGTGTGCGGGAAGCGGATGCCAAGAAATTATTAAACGATCCGTCCAAGGTTTTAGTGGCCCTCTCCGAAGGCTTTGTTCCTTCCGGCTTAGGGAAAAAAAACGAGGCATTCTGGATGAAATTACTTTCCGCCGCACTGGAGTGCAACCGCATCCGTCTGGACCGTTCCACTTCCATTGATTCATCCAAGCTCATCCGGGTTCCCAATTCCCTGCACGGGGAAACGGGGTTGGCGGCCCGCGTGCTTTCCCGCGAACAGCTCAAAGAATTTGAGCCGCTTCATGAGGCGGTCGTGTTTGGTCCGGACTCCGTCCGATTGGAGGGCGTGCGTGCGCCTAAGTTTTTTTTGGGTGGTGAATTTTTCGGTCCGTTTGCGGATGAGTCCGCCGAACTGCCGTTGTTTGCCGCCGTTTATCTGCTGGGGAGGGGGAATGCCCATGGAATTGTCGTATGATGACGTGCGCCGCATTCACCGGCTGGAAAAGAATTCCGCGCACCTGGCGGCCCTCGAGAAGGGTTTTTTTGAGGGGCTGCGCGTGCTGGTGGAGGATGAGAAGAAAAAATACCTGGTTTCGCTTAAGGAGTTTTCCCCGGATCAGGCCCGCTCCTTTTCCAATCTGAAAAAAATCATTGAGGAAATTTTTCTGCTCCGTCAGCGTAAAATCCTTCATCACGCGCTGGTGGCGGCCCGCGGAAGCGAGGGTGCATTGGATCATTTAACCGAGGAAGAATCCCATTTTTGTTTTGAGCTGGTGAAACTGGTGGCGGCTCACCAGAATTTTTTGGACACCGTTTTTGGTTCCGCATCGGACGCTTCCCTGGCAAACACGACGGATTTAAATAAGGTTTCCCTGAGAATTTCTTCGCCGGTTCCTGGGTTTGTGGGCGCGGACATGTTGGAGTACGGTCCGTTCGGAAAAGGGGAAAAAGTACTGCTTCCGCCCGCGGTGGCGGAGCTACTGGAATCCCGCAGCCTGGCAGTCCGCGAGAATTAATGATTTTTATGGATTTTCCGCAAGCCAATGAAGTGATTGTGTGCCGCATTACGCGGGTGCTCGATTACGGGGTGTTTGTGGAGCTTCTGGAGTATGAAGGAATTTCCGGGTTTGTTCACATTTCCCAGGTCAGCTCCAGCTGGGTCAAAAACATCCGGGCGGTAGTCAAGGAAGGGCAGGTGCGGGCCGCCAAAGTGGTCGGGTTTGATTCCGTCAAAAAGCAGGTGGATTTGTCGTTTAGCATGGTGCCGGCCCGGTTGCAGCGCACCAAGATTGACGAATTCCGTTCATTCAAGCGCAGCCAGAAAATTCTTGAAATGTTTGCCAAGGAACAAAAGGTTTCCCTGGATGTGATCTGGGAGGCCATTGCGGTTCCGCTCATGGAACACTACCCTTCTCTCCTGGAGGGCATGCAGCAGCTGAAAGTGCACCGGGAGAAGGCCGCTACCGGCATTGACTCCAAATGGATGAAATCCGTGCTGGATCTGGTGGACCGCAACGTGGAGTCCCCCCAGAAGTCCGTGGCCGGAATTCTGGAACTGCATTCCCTGGCTCCGGACGGGGTGGAACTCATCAAACAGTCCCTTGGTTCGGCCATGAATCAGGCCAAGGGCCATGTGGAAGTCCTCTACACGGGTTCCGGAAAATTCCGGGTCACTTCCACTTCATTTGATTACAAGGATGCCGAACGCAACCTTTCCGCGGTCGGCCAGATGGCGGTTTCGACCATGAAATCCCTTAAAGGTGAAGGAAAATTCGACGTGGAAGTGAAATGATGGCCACCCAGGTTGTTTTCTCGGACTCCAAAAAGTACCCGGGTGCCATTGTGCTCGTAGGCCTTCCCGGAATCGGGCTGGTGGGCAAAATCGTGGTGGATTATCTGCTCAAGCAGTTTTCCCCCAAAAAAATCGGGGAAATTTATTCGGACTCGTTCCCGCCCAGCGTGTATACCAAGAAAGGCGTGGTAGACCTCATTAAGGACGAAATTTATGTGATGACGTTTAAGGGCCAGACTTTTTTCTTTCTGGCCGGCCCCATTCAGCCCTCCCTGGAGCTCAAATCCGGAAGCTCGCAGGAACACTATGATTTCTCGCGCACCATCGTTTCGGAACTGAAAAAAAAGGGAGTCAGTGAAGTGATTGCGTTGGCCGGAATCAACATCGGCGAAAAACGCATGAAGGCCCACCCTTCTGTCATTGTGGCGGCCACCAGCAAAAAACTCCTTGAAAACTGGAAGAAACTGGGCGCCGTTCCTTCCTCCACCGAAGGCCTCATCAGCGGAGCCGCCGGCCTCCTGGTGGGATGTGCGCTGGCCGAAGGCCTGGAAGGTTCCTGCCTGATGGGTGAAACCAACATCCGCCTCGTATACGGAGACCCCGGCGCCGCCAAAGTGCTCCTGGAACTCCTCGGCAAAAAATTCGGTTTCCAGCTGGACATGAACCGGATTGAAAAAGAAGCCAAAGAAATCGAGGAAGCCTTCAAACAGCTCTCACAGCAGCTGGAGTCCGCCAAAGAAGAAGAACCCGAAAACGGGTTAACGTACGTGCGGTGAATTGAATTCACGCACTTTCACGCAGTGCTTGGGTAGTTGTGATTATCCGGATATTCCGATAGCTGGTCAAGGACAGCAGGTCGCGGTCGCCGGTCACGATGACTTTGCACTGTGCGGCCCATGCGGCGGCCAGAACATGCCGGTCCTTTGGGTCCCGAACCACCATTTCACCAATCCTGGTGTAGTATTCGGTTTTCCCGATTATGGTAATTTCAATCACGCTGAGAAATTCCTTCACGAGAGCGGATTTGCCCGGAAATTTCCGGCTGATGACTTCAACCAGCTCTTCCATCACGTCCTCCGAGGTAACCAGCCCGACTTTTCGTAGGACCCCCTTTTTGAGCAGCTGGTGTTCAGGGCCAAAGTACACGAGACCGGAAACCAATGTGTTGGTATCCACGAAAAGCCGAAGCATCCGGATCACTTCCTGTGCTTACGTACTTTTTCCAGTTCATTAAGCAGGTCTTTCTTTGAAAGCCCCTGGGCGATTGCTTCCTTTTCAAACGCCTCGGTAATCTCATCAAGCCTCAGCTCGGCTTTTCCAAGGACAATGTATTTTCCCACCCTGCGGATTGCCACGTAATCGTCACCGGTGATCCCTTCCTCTTCCCTCAATTCCTGCGGAATTGTCACCTGGCCACGCGAAGTAACCTTACCAATGAATACACCCATAATTTTCACCAGTAAGAAAGTAAGATATTCATATTAATAAGCTTTTGGCGGAGAACCGATGGAGATGATTGAATGGTCCGTTTTCGTTCTGGGTGAACTGAAGGGCAAACCGAACCATTTTGGATGCAGTGGCGGTATAGGGTGGCCTGAACTTTCAGTTAATTCAGCAACCCGAAGAATTTGAGCACCAGAAGGGTTCCCGTACCCGCGGGCCCGAACAGGAGGCTGATCAGCAGGCTGGGCCAGAATGGGAGCTTGACCCCCAGCCCCAGCACCACAACAACCCATGCCGCGCCCCCCGCCAGCACGTGCAGCAGCAGGTTCTTTATAAACAAGAGGATTCCGATGGCAATGGCCAGCAGGCCTACGCCCAATAACAAGAGCCACCATCCATTGGGGCTGAAGAATTGTTCAATCATGATTTAATGAATGTCTGCATGGTTTAAAAGGCTTTTATGGCCCAATCCCTTAATGATTGCGCCTTCTAGGCTTTCCTCCGAGCAGAAAAAGATTTCCACCCTGCTTCTTTCAGCCCCCAAGACCGCGGAAGCCCTCTCCAAACAGCTGGGAATCCCCTATGACCGCCTCCTGCAGGAACTCAAGGGACTCATTCAGTTAAAGCTCATTGAAGCCAGGGGGTCCCCGTTGCAGTACTCGCTGGTGACTTCCGTGCAGGAAGAATCCCTGCGCCGCCAGGAGCTGGCCCGCGAGGACGAGTTTCGTCTCCGTCTCCGCGTGGTCATCGAAGCCCAGAGCATTGAATCCGAACTCCTCCAAAAACAACTGAACTCACTCACGGATTCCATGAAAAAAGAACCGGATTTCACCGTATACGATTCATTCATCGCCAAAATCATTGAACTCAAAGACCCCCAAAAATATTCCGGGTACGTGGAAGCCACGCTCACCGTGCGCGATTTCCGGGCACTGATACGGCTCATGTACTTCTATGGGCCCATTTCCGTGGAAGTGCTGGCCCCCGAAAAAATGGACTTTTCCCTTCCCGAACTCCAGGACGGACTCAATGACATGGCCCACATGATTCAGTCCTACAACGATTACGTGATTTCGCTCATGAGCCGCAACGAACTCAACCAGTTCTACAATAAGCTCTTTGCCCGGGCCCCGGACACCCAGCCGGTTCCATTACGGGATTCGTCGAACCCTCAATAGTCAATCGCTGAGAAATTCCCTCGGGGGGCCTTAAACCGGCTTTAACGACAAAT
Source organism: Candidatus Iainarchaeum sp. (assembly GCA_016218635.1). GTDB lineage: Archaea > Iainarchaeota > Iainarchaeia > Iainarchaeales > JAFGBZ01 > JACRDJ01. Next base: position 3,128 of record JACRDJ010000121.1, on the reverse strand, counting down.
GCCTTAAACCGGAACCTTTTTAAAGGACCTCGTACGATTATTGGTAAGCCAAAGTTTCGGCCGGCTTGCCCGTGCCATTCCGAGGCTTGCTTTTGATAGCAAATCATGAGGTGAAAAACAGATGAAAGGTTTTAGCATCAAGAAACTCGCCGCGGTTGCGGCTGGTGCAGCCTTGGTCGGTTCCGCCTTGGCCCCTGTGGCCTTCGCCGGTCCTGTTACCAAGGGTGACCTCTACGCAGCTGACGGTAGTCCCAATGTCAGTGTGGTAGTAGGTTCTGCCGCTCAGCTCTCAGACGCGGTTTGGGCCGGTAACATTGCAGCTGCCATTGCAGCCAAAGCATACACCACCCAGGAAGTCAGCGTAAGCGGAACCGCCGGAGAAGGCGCCAGCGCAACGGTCGAAGACCTTAGCGTGGACCTCACCGTGGGCGGAACTGTCACCGTGGGAGCCGGTTCATATATTTTCAAGCAGAACCTAGACTCCGTTTCCGGTAACAGCGAAATTCACGGAAACAACGACACCAACGCCATCACCGACTCCAAGCTGGAACACCTCTACAATGCGACCGTCAATCAGCGCATTAACAACGGTGACCAAGTCTCTCAGACGCCCAGTCCGACCGTGCAGGAAACCATCGGTCTCAAACTGGACGCCCGCATGGAAACCTCTTCCAGCACTGCCAAGGACCTCCTCGCATTGATTTCAGGGTCCGGTCAGTACTACTACCAGACCAAGTTTTCCCCCGCACTGGACCTGGGAAGCACCAGCTTCACCGACGGAACGGATGACGTATTGAAAGTCATCTTCTTCGGGGAAGAATACGAGCTCTCCTCGGCTACCCTGACGGGAACCAAGAACCTCAAACTGGTCAAGTCCAGCGACAAGAAACGCTACGACGAAGGCCAGTACATCACCGGTCTTGCAGGCCGCAATGCCTATGAAGGCAAGGAACTGCAGGTTTTGGTGAACTACGTGGCCCAGGCCGGAACTGCCGTGTCCACCTACAGTGTGAGCGTAACGCTCTACGACGGAGACACAGAGGTTCAGACCCAGACGGTCGCATCCGGACAAAATCTCGCCGATGTATTCCAGGACTCTTCAGGCGACTACGCCCTCCTGAGCAACCTGTTCATCGACTCCATTAACGTGGCCTCGACCTCCGGAAAGGGTTACGTGGAAGTCACCACCGGCAGCGGAACGGTCCTCCTCTACGACACCAAGGGTTACCCGTACGACTCAACCTCGACGGCAACTTCATACCCCTGGAAAGTAGAAATCGGGGCAAGCTCCACAGACGCCAACGCGTTGTCCTACATCAAAATCCTCAACGACGAAGTAACCTGGAGCACCAGCACCGGCGGAACCTATGAACAAGGTCCTCTCTATCCGACCTACACGGGTCAGGGTCTGAGCGGAAAAACCTCCGGAAACGCTGTCCTGCTCAAGGGATTGCCTGAAGACACCCAGGGTTATGGGTACGCTCAGGTGGAATTCGCCGGTTTCGAAACCGGAAAGGAAATGACTCCCATCGAGATTGGAAATAACGTCACCGGACTGCCTTCCAACGCCGTGGGCGGAGTTTCGTTTCCCGGAGCCTCCGACGAAATGCACAACCTGCCTTTCGCATTCTACCACGGAGTATCCTCGACCGGAAGCTTCGCCTTCGACACCAAGACCACCTACTTTGACCTCAACAAGGGATCAGACGGAACCTTGGACGGAGCCGCAGACCTGAACTTCAGGGTTGCTACTCTGGACTATGTGAACGGTCGCCAGTGGACGATCAGCGACTACAACGGAAGCGACTTCAACCTCGGTGTACAGGGTTATGGCCGCATAACCGGGGATGAGCCTGCAGACTTCACGGTGGGCAGGGGTAATACCTTCACCATCGACAACATCAACTACGTGGTCATGGACAACAACACGACCGCCGGAACCGGTGCTATTGTAGTCAAAGTGGATGCAGCTATCCGCTACAAGACCACCTCCAGTAGCACTCCGGGTGCCTCCGATCTGTTGTTCAACATCGCCGGTGACACTACGGATGTAACCTATGGTTGGCTCCTGTTGCAGAAGGACAGAGTCTTCGACACCAATGCGCCTGTAGCCGCCTACGCGACCAACGCCGCAAACGGAATCCGGTTTTCCCTCATCGGACGGGATAGCGACCGCTACTTCTACGCCGCCAAGGTAGTAGGAAGCGACCGCATCTGGCTGATGCTCGATGACCAGAACCTCGGTGTGTTGAGCGACGGCGGATTCATTCAGAACAACCACGTTCTGCGGTTCTCTGGAACAGACTCCAACGAAGTCAACCGGATCAACTACACCTACTACGCTCCCGACAGCACGGACTTCGACACCCTCTACAACGACCCCAACCAGTATTTCGTTGCAGAGTTCCGTCTCTTCACCGCCGTTGAAACAGGCGGAGTTGGTGGAGGCCCCCGGTTCAATACCTACATCGACACCGAAACCGGTGGAAACCTGGGTCCGTTCTCGAACTCCCAGCTCTCCACCTATGGTGACGATGTGAATTTCACCGGTTCGCCCGCACTCAACCTGCGGAGCGGAACACAGTCCAGCTACTACCAGAAAGCGTACACCGATGCCGGTGTGAAGGCCTGGTTGTTGGACAACGACAGCGGTGTGAAGTTCAGCATTCCTGAATCCAGGCTTCAGTCCGTCGTCAACGTGCACGGAAAGGAAGTCACCACCAGTGTAACCGGTGGGGAAAAACTGACCGGCGTTGAAGTGGGCAAGGAAGCCAAGACCGCAGCCGGAACCACGGTAACGGTGGACGAAGTTCACTACACGGCCACATGCGGAGCCGGAGACGCAGGAACCTGCGTAGCTACTCCTACCTCCTACATGATGCCTGCAGTAGTGCCCACCGAACTCGTCATGCTGGATGTGGACAACCCCGCCGGCAAGAGAGTCATCGTGGGAGGCCCCTTGGTCAACGCTCTCGCAGGCCAAGTAGTTGGTCTGAGCGACCGCCTGACAGCTGCCGGAGACAAGGTCATGGAAGTGACCCCCGACGGTGATGTAGTCGTAGCCGGATTCACGGCTGAAGACACCATTGCTGCCGCAAGGGAACTCATCGGTTTCCTCTCCAACATGG
>JACRDJ010000115.1 GCA_016218635.1 Candidatus Iainarchaeum sp. | reverse complement strand
GGTAGCTGAACCCCTACCTCCACCCGCGTGGCCCCGAAATTCAGAAACCGGTTCACATGCTTTTTCAGACAATAATCCGGACGGGTTTCCAGCGTCATCCCGATCAGCCGACGGGAAGAATGCTCGGCCGCCCGCTTGGCGGCCTCCAAAGAAGCGTTCTTTTTTTCCGTAATGGCATCCAGGGCCCGCTTAATGAAATTCTTCTGATAGGAATAGGGCATGGCCGCAAACGTACCCCCCATCACAATCAGCTCGATTTTTTCCGCCCGGTGCCCGATGGCATCAAACTGTGCTATCCGGTTCTGCGCCTGCCGAAATGCCGAATACTTAAACATCAGTCCCCGCATCGTACTGGGCTCGCCGCCCGTATAACTCTTCGGCGTGTCCTTCCCACCCAAACCACTCGGGCAATAAATGCACTTGCCCGGACACTCGTGCGGCTTCACCATGACCGCCACCGCCGAAATTCCGGAATGCGCCCGGGCAGGCTTAATCGAAAGCAACTCCAGCACGCGGGGAGAAACGAAATCCAGGGAAGCCAGCAAATCCGGGTTCGAAGGAATATCTGAAAGACCCAACGACCCGCATAAACGGATTTTTTCCCGGTGCAGTTCTTTGACTGAAGAAATGCGGCCGGAATCAATCAGCACCGAAAGCGACCGGGCCACTGAACGGAGAGTCATGGTCTCCCCTACTGAATGCTCAGACCCGTTCCTATCAGCCAGTTCAAAAACGAGAACGGAAGCAATGAAAGAGGATAAAATGCATACCCGGACAGGAAAGCCTCATACTTTCCCTTCAGGGAAGGAAGGGCTTCCAGCGTCACCGGCACCTGGGCAAACTTCCGTCCATCCACCCCATCCACAAAAAAACCAAAGGACTTTCGTCCCGGAGAGCGGACATTCACCGGCATCAAAACCTCGGTTACCGCATTCGGTTTAAGCACAACCGGCTGGGCCGGAACCCACGTAGCCGGAAGCGTGGCACGCACATTCACAGACACGGATGCCACCGACTCATTGGAAACCAGCAGCGAATAAAGAACCGGCTGACCCACCTCCGCCCGGGCCGAAAGCTTGGGGGAAGAAAGCGAAATCAGATTATCGCGGACAATAACCTTCAAAGAAACCCGCTCCGCATCCACGGACTCGCGGGGAGCACGCACTTCCACCGAAAAAACATACACGCCCGGAAGCGTGTCCGCCGGAACACCCACATCCAGTTCGAGAGTTTTGTCTTCCCGCTTAAAACCCAGATCCTGCCAGCCGGCCGGAAGCGAAGAAACAGCCGCCCCCGTCCACTTCAATCCATCCGGACGCAGGGAAGAATCCGAAACAATCAAATGAATGGTTTGGCCCGGCATCACCGAACCCAAAGCCAACGAATCCCCATCCGAAAGAACCGCCTCCGAAGGCAGGGGATAAACCACCACCACCGAAGCCATGGCCGACCCCGCCCAAAAGAGAAGCAGGAAAAGAAAACTCACGGCCTTTAAAGAAGAATCCATGAAGTAATTCCTTAAAAAGGAATTAAAAAATGAACGTGCGGAAAACCCCTTCCGGAGCCCAAAAGAACGAATGGGAACGCCTGCAGGAAGCCCGGCGGTTTGAAAAAATCAAGCAACACCACCGTCAGACCTTCGAAAAAGCCCTCCGGGAAGGAAAAATGGACCCACCCCTCATCAAACTATGCCAGTACATAGCCCGAAGCAGGGAATACTTTACTTCCTCCGGCTGCGCCGGACGCATCCTCCTCCTGGACTCAGAACAAGACGACGAAAAAAAAGAAGGGCTGCTCTACGCCAAATGGCATGAAACCGTTCCCTGGAAAACCATCCAAACCGCCATCGAAAAACACCCCGGCCCCGGACTCTGGTTCAAAACAGAACCCTTCATCCTGCACCTCGGATGCGCCAACCTTGAAAACGCCCAAAAAATACTGCAACTCAAGGAAAAAGCCGGAATCCGGCGCGGAGGAATCATGGTCGCCAGCCCCGGAAAATTTATTATTGAACTCGTCGGAACCCCCAACCTGGCACTGCCAATCAAACAGAAAGGAAAAATGCTGGCCGACCCCGCATTCCTGAAAAATGTCCTTAAAACCGCCAACCGGAAACTTTCCGCCAACTACCGTAAACTCAGACAGCTTACCCGAACCATCCAAAAAACACTGAAGTGAAACGCATGCGCACCTTCATTGCAATCCAGATTCCGCCCGAAATCCAGACCCAAATCGACCACGAGCTCCTTCACGAAATTCCCACCGGAATATTCAAGGTAGTCGAACCCCAAAACATTCACCTCACGCTGCGCTTCCTGGGCGAAAAATCCCTGCGCGAAAATCAGACCATCAAACAACAACTCACCCAACTGCACGTAAACCCGTTTGAAATCACCTTAAATCCCATCGGCTCATTCGGAACCAACGTGCTCTGGCTCGGAGTCAGGGAAGGAAGCGCCGAACTGGCGGCCATCAACCAAAAACTCACCGGAACCGGGTTCCCCGAAGACCGGTTTTCCCCCCACATCACCCTCGCCCGCAACCAGCACGCCACCCCCGCCACATTCCAGGAAACCCTCCAACGAATCAAAGAAAAAAATTCAACGTACCGCTTCCGCGTGAACCAACTCCACCTCATGGAATCCGTATACCAACGCAGCCACACCAACTACTTTCCGGTTTAATTCCTATCAGCGTACAAAAATCAGATTCCAATTCGCTTCCTAATTAACATTGAGAGGTTTGATTAACCTCGTTTTTTTTTGGAAATTCTTATTACCGACCTCGTGCATTGTTTGTGCACGGGGTGTTTTTCCGTGTCTGATGGCCAGTTGAGTTTTGAGCAGTCGATGTTAAAGCGGGCGTATGTAAAGGTGTGTGGTTTGGGGGGTCGTTTGGTGTTCATTAAAGAGGTGATTGAT
>JACRDJ010000114.1 GCA_016218635.1 Candidatus Iainarchaeum sp. | reverse complement strand
GAGCGGAATGCCAGGAATGTCCGTCCGATGTTGCGTACGGCCGGGTTTTGGTATTCCTGGAGTTCTTCCACGGTCTGCATCTGGAATTTTGCGCGGGAAGGGTCGGCAATGAGCCCGCGGAGTTCGGAGAGTTTTTCGGAAGGGGTTTCTCCGGGTTCGTATACGGTTTCCGAGTATTTTTGGTTGATTCGTTTTACGATTTTTTCTATGGTATTCTGGTCAATTTCGTCCTCTTTTCGGCCGGCCGATTTTTTTTCTTCCTCGATTCCTTTGCGTAATTGTTCGAGGCTCATGCTTTCACCGGCCGCTCATAGAGGAAGCGGGCGCAGGCGGCACTGACTTCGGCGTGTTGGTGGATTTTCTGGTCGGCCAGTTTCTGAAGGAATGCGGCGCGGGCCGAGAGTTCTTCCTGAATCTGTTTTTCCCCGATTCCGGCGTATTTCTGGAGTTCCTTGGTGTATTGGACGGGGATTCCGGTGGCTTCAATGGCGTCTTTGATTGGATTCCATTCAAACACCGTTTGGGTCTTGGTTTTTCCTTCGAGGGAGCCGTATACTTCCGCGATTTCGGTGATGCGGCGGATGGTTCCCTTTTTTTTGTCGTGCAGGCGGTTTTGCACGAGCACGAAATTGAGGCTGGAGAGCATGACATCAGGTACGTTCATGGGTGGATTGGTGACGCGGATGAGGGTTTCCTGCGCGGAGTTGGCGTGCACGGTTCCGAGGCAGTTGCCGACGAGCACTCCGTTGGCCACCAGGTTGTGGGGGAGGGTTCCGGATTCATTGGTTTCATTCAGGGTTAAATCGTATACGAATCCCTCGTATGGATAAGTATGAACGGATGCCACTTTATCCCAGAATACATCCGCTTCCACCAACTGCCGGAGGGTTTTGCATTCAACGTTCTCTGACTGGAATGCATGCAGGAGTCCCTGCAGGGCCTGTCGGCTGGGCATTCGTTTTCCCTGCACATAGAAACTGATAAGTCCCTGACTGATTTTGGCTTTTGCAGAAAGAGCGCGCTGTCCCAGGCCTTTTTTTTTGGCTTCCTGCAGGGCCTGTCGGATTAATTCATTGCAGGGAATGACATCCACGTTGGTGTTGGCAGTGACCGGTTTTTCCAGCATGCGGGCCATTTTTTTTATTTTTTTCGGGAACCGGATTGGGTAAATTTCAGCGAACCGGGCAACCTGGTCTATTCCGTACACGTACAGCCGCCAGTAGCGGGAGTTAGGCTGGTTGGATTCATATTTTCGGGACCGGATTCCTTCCGTGAGCAGGGCATACTGCAGGAAACTGATGTATTCCTCGTTGGCATTGGCAAAGACCATGGCCTTGTTGGTGAAATCCACATGGCCTTCGGCATCAAAGAATCCGGCAACAAATGACCGCAGTTCATTGACGTAATGGGAATTTGACATTTTGACTTTCTGCCGGGATCCGGCCGGAATGTCTAATTGGGTGATTACTTTTTCGCTGAGTTCGACACCGTGTGCCTGAACCACATAGCAGTTTTTGTCCGGTCTTGGAGCGGACACGTGCACATACTCTTTGCTGAATTTTTCGGATATAAATCGGGCGAATGATTGTGCGGCACCGGAATCTTCCGTGTAAAGGCTTACGCAGCCTTCCTGGCAGCAGTATTCTTTTCCATTCTTGGTTCGGATGCGTGTTTTGTTCAGGATGTGCCCGTCTCCGTGCAGTAATCCGCTCCAGTATTCGGTTTCCGATTCTTGGGCCGTTTCGTCCCGCAACAGTCTTGCGGGAGCGGCTATCCATGTTCCTTCCCTGATTTTTTCCGCCTTGGTGTTTTTGATTTCGTCGTCAAAAACATATAGGGGGTGTTCGGCCGTGCACCGGATTTCATTACCGGAGGCCATCCGGATGTGGTAAATGTTCCCTTCAAAGAAGCGCCGGCGGGCCTGCCGGATTCCGGAACGGAATATTTTCCCGTTTCCGTCAATGGAGTTAATGGACTCGTTTTCCACTCCGCACACATCCCATTCCCCTTCTTTCCATGTTTTTTCCCGGGACAGCCATCGTTCTACGAATGTGCCGATATCTTCAATGCCGTTGGTTAATGCAACTTTGGTTTCGGGAGTCAGGCAGCCTTCGTGTCCCGTGTTCATGGCCGTGAAGAGGGAGAACGCTTCCTGGTGGCGGATTTCCCCCACGATGATGCGGTCAGGGCGCATGCGGAGCGTGTTCTTGGTGAGGATGTCGAGGGTGAGTTCGCCGGTTCCCTCAAGGCCTGGCGGCCGGGCTTCCAGGCGGATCCAGTGCTGGAGCGGAAGGTTGAGTTCGGCGGTGTCTTCGATGGAAATGATGCGTTCGGTGTCCGGGATAAAGGAGGCCAGCACGTTCAGGGTGGTGGTTTTTCCGGAGCCGGTTCCGCCGGCGATGAGGATGTTGGCGGGCTTGGTGCCCATGCCTTCCACGGCCAGCCACAGGAATGCGGCGGTCTGGGCATTGAGGGTTCCGGTTGCGATGAGGTCGATGACGGAGTAGGGGTCTTTTTTGAATTTCCGGATGGTGAGGCTGGCGCCGCTCACGGAGGCGGGCAGGATGGTGGCGTTCACGCGGCTTCCGTCCGGCAATCGGGCATCGAGGAGGGGGGAGCTGATGTCCACGCGCCGTCCGATCTGGCGGGCGATGCGGTTGATGAGGTCCTCGATTTCCTTGTCGGAATAGAATTCAATGTTGGTGAACATCATTTCGTACTTGCGGTGGAATACGTATACGGGCTGCTGGGGGCCGATGATCATGATTTCCTCCAGCTGGTCGTCCTGAATCAGTTCGTCGATGAGCCCGTATCCGACCATTTCGCGGACAACGGTCTGGGCATAAAATTCGTATTTGTTCGCCGGAATCCTTAGTTCGGGAGAGGTTTTGAGGATTTCCATGATTTTGTCG
>JACRDJ010000113.1 GCA_016218635.1 Candidatus Iainarchaeum sp. | reverse complement strand
TAGGTGATCTGGTCATGCAAACCTGCCTGGTTTTAAGCGGCCTCGCCCGCAGCGGCAAGGACACGCTGGCCGACTACCTGGTTTCCGGGCACGGGTTCAAAAAATTCGTTTTCTCCGATGAATTGAAGCGAATAGCCGCTCGGCAGAAAAAAAAGCCCTCCAAACTCAACCTGGCCGCCATCGGGGATTCCTTGCGGTCCAAAAAAGGAATGGATGCCGTGGCACTTCTCCTCCTCGAACACATTCCGGTCAATGCCTCCAAAGTAGTGCTGGTAGGCGCCCGTTCTCCTGAAGAATTCATCGCGGTTAAAAAGAAATTTCCCTTCACGCAACTGGTTTGGCTGAATGCCTCCAAGACCATCCGGTTTTCCCGAAAAAACGAGTCCGACCCCGCGTTTGCCCAGGCATTCTTTTCCCGTGACTGTCAGGACATTGAAAAAAAAGGCCTTCAAAAACTCCAAAAAAAAGCCGCATTCGTACTGGAAAATGACGGGTCCCCCGCGCAATTGTTTGCCGGAATGAAAAAAGTGCTCTGGAAGCTGAAAAAAAATGCCTGAAGAGAAAAAAACCGAAGAAGAATGGAAGAAAAAACTCACCCCCGAGCAGTTCAATGTCTGCCGCATGAAGGGAACCGAGATTCCGTTCAGCGGAAAATACTACAAGACCACCGACAAAGGAGCGTACCTTTGTGTGGCGTGTGCGCAGCCCCTGTTTTCTTCGGAAACCCAATTTGATTCCGGTTCCGGCTGGCCCAGTTTTTGGGACGTAATCCGCAAGGGCAACGTGGAACTCCGGGAAGATAAAACGCATTTCATGTCGCGCGTGGAAGTGGTATGCAAAAACTGTCAGGCGCACTTAGGCCACGTGTTCGAGGATGGCCCTCAACCCACTGGAAAAAGATACTGCATTAATTCGGTGGCGCTGGATTTTCGGCCAAGTAACCCGGAAAAATAATCTTTTTTCAAAAAATCGCGGTCGCGAAACATATATATAGGAGAATATTGCTACATCCCCTATCCATTCAATGGAGAGGTGAAAGCTTTGGCATTAAGCGTTGATTTTTTTTCGTCGTTTTGGAACAGATTTAGTTCCTCGTTGGGAGCCACGGTAGCCACTTTGCCCTACGCATTGGCAGGGTTTATTCTGGCCGTACTGGTGGTTGTTTTTGGTTGGCTGGTTGGATTGTTTCTCAAAAGAGTTACCATCACCATTCTCGATTCGCTTCAGGTTAATCAGTGGACTGAACAGCACGGATTGGGAAAGGCCGTTGGAGGCGTACCGTTAAGCACGGTGGCCGGAAGTTTCGTCAAATGGTATACCATTCTGCTCTTCGTAGTGGAAGCGTCCAATATTGTTCAGTTCAGTTCCATTCGGCTGGTATTGCAGGCCTTTGCGTTCTATCTGCCTGTTTTCCTGAGAGCAGCCCTGATTGTCGTATTCGGTCTTCTCTTTGCCCGCTTCATGCGCAACAAGATTGAAGCCACCGAATTCAAGAAGAGCAAGACCATCTCTCGGATTGCCGAATACGTCATTGTATTCCTGGCGGTCCTGATTGGGGCCCGGGATGCCGGAATCGATGTTTCCATCCTGGAAACCGCGTTCCTGGTGGCATTGGGTGCATTCGTCCTGATGGTTGCCCTGATTGCAGGGTTCAGTTTCGGTCTCTCCTACAAGAAGGAAGCCCAGGAATTAATCTCCGATTTGCGCAAGGAACTGGGTTAATTCCCGGTTCCTTTCCTTTTTCTTTTTTTAGCCATTTTAGCTGTTTTATTTCTTTGGTTCGTAGAACGTCTTTATTAAATTTTGGCTGGGTTATTAGTTATTCCAGGTTGGAGATATAGCTCAGCCTGGTAGAGCATTGGTCTTATACGCCAAGAGTCGGCGGTTCGAATCCGCCTATCTCCAGTTGGTGAATGGAAATGAAAATACTGCAGCCCTATTCGCGTGCTCAGGAAGAGGAAATCCGTGCCGGATGGAAGAAGAATGATACGGCACGCAATGCCCGTGCCAGGAATAAAGGAAAAGAAGCATTCTTCATGCTGGACGGCCCCCCGTATGCTTCCGGGTCCATTCACATGGGGACTGCATTCAATAAAATTCTCAAAGACACTGCCATCCGCATGAAACGCATGCAGGGTTTGGATTCGTCCGATCAGCCCGGATACGACACGCACGGACTTCCCATTGAGCACAAGGTGGAGGAAAATAAGGGAATCCGCTTCAAGAGCGAAATTGAAGCAATGGGAGTGGTTCGGTTTGTGAATTCCTGCAGGGAATTTGCAACGCATTTCATTGATGTCATGACCCAGGAGTTTGACAACCTGGGCGTGTGGATGGACTGGGAGAACCCCTACGTTTCCTGCAGCAATGAATACATTGAGGCCATCTGGTGGACGTTCAAGAAAGCCGATGAACGCGGACTGCTCTATCTGGGAAAGTATCCGGTGCATGCCTGCCCGCACTGTGAGACGGCTGTTGCCTACAATGAGATTGAGTATGAAAAGAAAACGGATAATTCGGTGTATGTAAAACTTCCCCTTCAGGAAGAAAAGGGAATTTTTCTGCTGGTTTGGACCACGACTCCCTGGACGCTTCCGGCCAATTCAGGGGTTATGGTGAATCCGAAAGCGGATTATGTTCAGGTGAAGGCCGGCGAAGAAGAGCACTGGATTGTGGCCAGGGAACTCCTTCCCAAACTCGAAACCTTGTTCAAACGCAATGATTTCTTGGTTGAAAAAGAATTCAAGGGTCAGTCCCTGGAAGGCAAAAAGTATTCGAATCCGCTTTCACCCCATCTTAATTTAGGCACGCTTCCGGCGGGAATTTACCGTGTTATTCTTTCCGAGCGGTACGTAACGCTCGATGAGGGAACGGGTCTTGTGCATTCTTCGCCTGGGCACGGAAAAGAGGATTTTGATGCCGGAACCAGGGCCGGATTGCCGGTTCTCTGTCCGGTAGGGCTTAACGGGGTGTTTGATACGTCCGCCGGAAAGTATGAGGGCAAAAAGGCCAGGGAAGTGGACCCGGAAATCATTGAAGACCTCAAGAAAGCGAATGCGCTGGTGCTCATGCAGCATTATACGCATGATTATCCGGTCTGCTGGCGGTGCAAGTCTCCTTTACTGATGATTTCTTCCGCGCAGTGGTTTTTCAAAATCAGCCAGATCCGTCAGCGCCTCATTGACCTCAACCAGGAAGTGACCTGGGTTCCTTCGTGGGGAAAGGACCGGTTCAATAACTGGCTGGAGCAGTTGGGAGACTGGCCGGTTTCACGGGCCCGTTACTGGGGAACCCCGCTTCCCATCTGGCTATGCGAATGCGGAAAGAAAAAAATCGTGGAATCCCGCAAGGAACTCGCTTCCCTGACATCCATTCCGGCGGATCTGGACCTGCATAAGCCCTGGATTGATGCGATTACGATTCCCTGCCCGTGCGGAAAACAAATGAAACGGGTTCCGGAAGTGCTGGATGTCTGGTTTGATTCCGGAGTGGCTTCCTGGGGTTCGTTGGGGTACCCCCAGAAAAAAGAGGAATTTGAGCGCCTGTGGCCGGCAGACTTTAATCTGGAAGGAAAAGACCAGATTCGCGGATGGTGGAACTCGCAGCTTATCACTTCCGTCATCTGCTTTGACCAAAAACCGTTTGAAACCATTTTCCTGCATGGAATGGTGCTGGATGTATCCAAGAAAAAAATGAGTAAGTCACTAGGAAACACCATCAAGCCCTCTGAAGTCATCGAGAAATTCAACCGGGACTACCTGCGCTATTACGGGGCTGCCCGCGTGCGGGGAGAAGACATGAGTTTTGCCTGGGCGGATTTTGAGGCCATTCACCGTTTTTTTGGAATCCTGTGGAATGTCTACAATTATGCGGCCCTCTACCTTGAACTCGAATTCAGCGGAAAAGAGCCGGCCTTGAATGGGCTGGCTTCCGAAGACCGCTGGCTGCTGGGCCGCTTTAACCAGCTAACCGATGAGGCTGTGGCGGAATACAATGTATTCCATTTCAGTAAAGTCGTCGAACTGATGGAAAGCTTTGTGGTGGAAGAACTTTCCCGCACGTACATTAAGCTCATCCGCAGCGAAAAAGAATCCCGCCAGCCGGCCATTTCCGCCACGCTTAATTACGTGCTCTTCGGGCTCATCCGCCTCATGGCACCCATCATTCCGCATTTCTCCGAATTCATTTACCAGCAGGCCCGCTCACCCTCACTTCCGGAATCCGTGCATCTCACGGAATTCCCTAAACCGGTTTCGGCATACAATGACCAAGAACTCCTGGCCCAGTTTGAACTGGCCAAACAGATCTCCCAGACCGTTCTGGCCCTGCGCGAAGAGCATAAACTGCGCCGCCGCTGGCCGCTGCCGGAACTCGTCATCATGTCCCCTGCAGCACGGGTCGTTTCACGGGTTAGTGCTGCACTGGCCCTTTTCTGTAATGTTAAATCTGTCCGTGAAAGCACCCAGCCTCCCAGCGGAACGTACGTTTCCAAGGAGTTTTCCAGTGAAATCAAGCTCTTTTTGAGTTCCGATGTTACCCCCGAACTGCTGGACGAATGGGAACTCATGGAATTACGCCGCCGCATCCAGGAAAAACGAAAAGAAGCCCGCCTGCTTCCCACTCAGACGGTTTCATTGGCCATTGAATGCTCAGATCCGGCCTTCCTGCAGCGGTTCAAAAAAGAAATCGAGGAAAGCACGTCCACCCGCCTGGTGCCCGGAAAAGGAACGATGGAAAAACTCCTGGAACGGGAGTTCTTTTTTGAACTCAAAACGGATTAATCGCCCACTGAACAACCGGAGGAAAGTCCGGAACCGGGATTCTGCCTGAAACGCAGTCCGTTACTTGATGGCATCCCAGAGCATTTCATCCTTGGGATTGATGACGATGCCGGTATTTCCGATTGAGAACGGATGCACTTTCTTGCTGTGATTGGTTCCCCGCATTTTCCGGATAAAGATGCTCCGGTTAGGCGGCGAAAAATAAAGTGCGACCACTCCGTCTGAAACGAATTCCTCCACATTAAAGCGAGATAGGGATTTCTTGCCTGACAATATTTCGGATATAAGAATAGATGTGCAGTTGTTTTTTCTCAGCATGTTGCTTAT